>CBDUXW010000008.1:0-19377 GCA_965371275.1 uncultured bacterium
GGCTCGCGCCAACCGCCCGTCGGCGGGGACGGCGCCAAACCGGGCCAACAACGTCTACAGCAACCGCAGCGGCGACGTTTTCCGCCAGAACCAAAGTGGTAGCTGGGAGCAGCGCAGCGGCGGTACGTGGCAAGATCGCCAGCCGAGCACGCAGAACCGCTCACAGCTCGACCGCAGTTCGCAGTCACGCAGCCGCGGCACGGCGCGTACCCAAAGCTCGCGCAGCTCGCGACCGGCGCGGCGCAGCGGCGGCGGTCGACGCGGCGGCTAGCTATCGGGCCAGGTGAGGGTGATGCCGACGTAGAGTAGACGGGGGGCGGCGAAGGCTAGGGTCGGCGTGCGGCGGGCTTCGACTTCCTCGTCGAGCAGGTTCTCGCCGCGGATGGTCAGATGTACGTCGTCGATCAGCGGGATCTCGATCGACGCATCGAGCACCACGGCGGGTGCCAGGCGCAGCAGGTTGAGGTCGTCCTCGAACTGCTCTCCGGTGCCGCCAACCGAGACGACGCCGGACCATCCCGCGGCGGCTCGGTACCACACCGTCCCGCGCGCCCGGTACGTGGGAACTTGCGGCAACTGGTTACCTTCGATGGCGCTGCTGCCGGCGCTGCCGGCATCGCGAATGAAGGCGTCGAGCCACGCATAGGAAGCCGCGAATGACCAGCCGGAATCGGTGTCGACGCGGCCGTTGATTTCCAGGCCGCGCGAGGTGGCTGCACCGAGGTTCTTGCGGCGCCGGAAAATGAGCGTCGGCGTTACGCGCTCGGTGGCGTTGATGATGGCGTCGTCGAGGCGGTTCCAGTAGAACGTCGTAGCGAACGTCAGCGTCGCGCCGCTGTCGCCCAGCCGCCCATTCCAGTTGGCGCCGACCTCGGCGCCGCGCAGCCGCTCTTCTTCGAGCTCGGAGTTGGGATTGGTGATGATGCTGCCGACGCGGAAGCTGCGATACAGCTCGTTGAGCGTCGGCGCGCGGAAGGCGCTGTACGCCGCGCCCCGCAGGGTCACGCCACTGCCCGGGTGCCAGGCAATGCCGGCGCGGGGGGACACTCGGTTGCCGCCGCGCGGCTCTCCCGGTGTTTCGACCGGATTCTGATTCCAGCCGTCGACGCGCGCCCCGAGGTTGACGGTCCACGCGGTACCCGGCGCCCAATCGGCGGCAACGAAGCCGCCGCCCAGGTTTTGAATACCACCCGGTGCCCGCGTCCCCTGGGTGAACACCACGAATTCCTTGCTGAAGCCCTTGACGCGCCGCCAGTCGCCGCCGAAGCTGAGCGTCGCCCGGTCGCCCCAGGCGCGCCAGCCATGACCGCCGACGCCGAGGTCGGTGGAGGGGACCCGCTGCACCAGGACCAAATTTTCGCTATTACGGTCGGCCGCCACGCTGCTGAACGTGCTGTTGAACACCTGCGTGCGCCCGAACCCGTGGACGCTCCAGCCGCCGCCGCCGGCCTCCGTGGTGCCGTTCCAAGCGCCGCTGAAGCCGGTGAGGCTGGTGTCGTTTCGCTGCAGCGGTGTGCCGTTGTTACGGTTCTCGTGCAGACCTTCCGCGGTGACGGTGATCCCCGACCTGTCGAAGCGGATCCTGCCCGATTGGTACTGTGACGCGATATTCGTGTCGACGCTGCCGCGCTCCGCGGGGGCCGTCTGGATGTAGCCGTCCGTGCTGAACACCTGGCCGCTGGCAACCACCGAGCCCCAGGAGCCCGAGCTGCCGACCGCGGCGCCAAACCGGACGGTCGACTGCGAGCCGCCGAACGCTTGCAGTTGTAGATTCGAGCCGAGCTGCCGGCGGGTCACGACCTGCACGACGCCGCCGAGCGCCTGGTTGCCGTACGGCGCCGAGCCGCCGCCGGGCGCCACCTCGATCTGTTCGATCCCGAGGAGGGGAACGCGATCCCAGTACACCCAGCCGCCGAAGGGGTCGTTAACCGGGATGCCGTCGACCAGTACCAAGGCGCGACTCACCCCGCTCGGCCCCAGGCCGCGTAAATTCAAGCCCAGTGCAGTGGGATGCGAATCGCGACTCGACGTGCGGCGGAACAGGCTCACCGCCGGTTCCCAGCGCAGCGCGTCATCGAGAGCGATGGCGGGCACCTGCTGTAGATCCTCCGCGTTCCAAACGTGCACCACCGTTGGCAGGTCGGAGAGACGTACCGGGAGGCGTGTGGCGCTGACGGTGATGATCTCGACGCGCTGCTGTTTGGCGTCGTCTCCACCGGCATCGGCCTGCTGCGATTGCGCTGTTGCGGGCGCCGCCGCGACGGTCATCGCGGTCAGGGCGATGACCACCGTCACACCGCGCAAGGATGGTGTACATAGTTTCATATTGGTCCGTTACCGATGTAGGGGGGAGCAGCGGAGCAAAAGCCGATTCCGGACAATAACACTGGTGCGGGGGCGATTGAGGCGTGGATGTTATCCGGGTACCAGCATGTCCGGCAGGCGTTGCAGGTCGACGTTGCCGCCGGAGAGCACGACGGCGACCCGGGAGCCGGGTTCGATCGGCAGACGCCCGGACAGCAGGGCAGCCGTCGCCGCCGCGCCGGCAGGTTCGACCAGCAGCTTGGCGCGCTCCAGCAACAGCGCCATGGCGCGGCCGATCTCCGCATCGGAGACGGTCACGACCTGGTCGACCTTGTCGCGTGTGATCGTGAGGTTGAGCTCGCCGACGAACGGCGGCGCCAGCCCGTCGGCGATCGTGCTGAGCTCGTCCAGGCGTACCACGGCCCCGGCGGCCAGCGCCGCGCTCATGGTGGCGGCACCCTCAGGCTCGACGCCGAACACCCGGGCGTTCGGCGACAGCGCCTTGATGGCGGTGGCGACACCCGAAATCATGCCGCCGCCGCCGACGCCGGCGATCACCACGTCCAGGTCGCCGGCGTCCTCGGCGATCTCCAGGCCCACCGTGCCGTGGCCGGCGATCAGCATCGGGTCGTCGAACGGGTGGATCAGCGTCAGACCTCGGGCCTCCTGGATTTCGTGAAGCTTCTCGAAAGCCGCGTGCACGTCGCCGTGGAGCACGCACTCGGCGCCGTAGCCGTGCGTTGCCGCGACTTTGCTTGCTACCGCCGACTCGGGCATCACGACCACGGCCTCCACTCCGAGGTGCGCCGCGGCGTAGGCGACACCCTGGGCGTGATTGCCCGCCGAGATCGTGATCACGCCGCGCGCCGCGGCGTCCGGATCCAGGGTCGCGATGCGGTTGATCGCCCCGCGTGGCTTGAAGGAGCCGGTTTTTTGCAGGTTCTCGCACTTCAGCCGGACGGCGCAGCCGCTGAGCTCCGACAGGGTCCGGGAGCTCCACAGCGGTGTGGCGTGTACGTACGGCGCGATGCGCCGGGCAGCAGCGCGGATGTCTTCGATATCGGGAGGTGTGATGCCCATGGGACAAGGCTAGCAGGCCGTCGTGGAGGTGCGGATGCAGCCTGGTACCGCAGCCACTACGGCTTCCTAACTGATGTAGTATCTCAACGCTGAGATCGCCTCCTTATTCGTGCGGCTGGATCGATCATCGCCACCGGCTGGAGAAACCTGATGTTGTCTGATCTATTCATGACGATAGGCAAGGGGGTTGCCGACCAGCTCGCCTATTGGGCGCACACGTATTTGCCGTTCAACAAGTGGCGGGCGCCGACCGATGAGGTCGTGCGGGAAGCGACCGCGCAGGCTGCCCGTTGCGGCATTGTCGACGCCGCGGTCGACCGGCGTCGTGCCTACCAGGTGGCGCGGATGTTGGTGCCCAATCGTCATGGCGAGCACCTTGCCGACCTGGTGCCGGACGCCTACAACGCCTTTAGCCCGACGTGTTGCGCCAAGTCGCACTCGGGGAAAAAGAAGATCGCCGGTCCCGCCGAGCGTCAGGCGCAATTCATCGAGCACCCGCAAACGCTGGCCTATCTGCTGACGCCTGTGAGCTTGGCGCGCATCGGCCTCGGCGGCTCGGCGGCGGGAACCGTGGTGGGTGTGCCGCTCGGCGAGGCGGCGCGGCCGGCCGGCGTTATCGCCAGCGATATTCGCGAGCTTCTCGGTGGCGACAAGGGTGGCAAGGCGGTCGACGAACTGGCCAAGGTCGTCGCCAAGCTCCACGCCGGTCCTCCTCAGGAAGAGGCAGAGCCGGCCGCAGCCTGACCGGCAGGAGCAGCAACATGGCGCGAGAAAAGCCGCCGCTGGCGCAACCCGCTGCCGACCCGATACTCGACGACCCATCGATCATTCCCGGGCGCGAGCCGGCGGTGCAGGTGCAGCTACAGCGTATTCCGGTGCAGCAAGCGCTCGGCGATACGTCGTTCATTCCGGTCTGCGAACCGACGCTCAGCGGCAACGAGCTCGAGTATGTCAGCGAGGCGATTCGCACCAACTGGATCTCGAGCGCGGGCAGCTACATCACCCAATTCGAGGAAATGTTCGCCGCTGCATGTGAGGCCGACCACGGCGTTGCCTGTACCAACGGAACCAACGCGCTGCACCTCGCCATGGCCGTGCTGGGGCTGAACCCGGGTGATGAGGTCATCCTGCCCACGTTCACCATGATCGCCACGCCGAACTGCGTGAGCTATACCGGGGCGACTCCCGTACTCGTCGACAGCGAGCCGGACACCTGGAACCTCGACCTGAACCAGGTCGCCGATGCGATCACGCCTCATACGCGCGCCATCATTCCGGTGCACACATACGGCCATCCCGTCGACATGGACGCCCTCAACGAGCTCGCCGACGAGCACGGCATCTGGGTCGTCGAAGACGCCGCCGAGGCGCACGGCGCCCGTTACAAGGGCCGCCGAGTCGGCAGTCTGGGCGATGCCGCCTGCTTCTCGTTTTACGGCAACAAGATCATCACCACCGGAGAGGGTGGGATGATTACCACGAGCAACCAGGAGTTTGCCGATCTGGCGCGCAACATGCGCGACCACGCGTTCTCGACGGAACGCCACTTCTGGCACCGCTACCTGGGATTCAACTACCGCATGACCAACCTGCAGGCGGCTGTTGGTGTCGCTCAGACCGAGAAGCTCGACGATTACGTCGAGGCGCGACGCCGCAATGCCGCCCTGTACAACGGTTTACTCGATCCGCTCGCCGGCATCACGACGCCCCCTGAAATCGGCGACGTCGAAAACGTGTTTTGGATGTACGGGATCCTGGTCGACGCCGACGAGTACGGTATGACCCGTGACCAGTTGCGCGACGCGCTGGCGGCGCGCGGTATCGAAACGCGGACGTTCTTCATTCCGATGCATTTCCAGCCGATCTATCATCAGGCGTTTGCTGGCCGGTCTTTCCCCGTCGCCGAAGAGCTCTGTGCCAAAGGTTTGTATTTGCCGTCGGCCTCGTCGTTGACGGCTACCCAAGTTCGCTACGTAAGCGACGCAGTGCGCGAGATCCACGAAGGTGCGCGCGCCTGACGCTCGTCTCGAGAGAAGAAAGGATCCGTTCATGCCCAAGCTTTCCGACAAGATGGTCGACGAACTCAACGCCCAACTCGGGCGCGAGCTGCTCGCGGCGAACACGTATCTGGCGATGGCCGTGCATCTGGACGCGCGTAGCCTCAAGGAGCTGTCGGCCTTCTACTACGAGCAGGCAGAGGAGGAACGGCAACACGCGATGAAGTTCCTCCACTATCTACTGCAAGCCAATGCCCACCCGGTGATTCCGGCGCTCGCTGAACCGAAGGCGGCGTTCGACAACATCGAACAGATCGCCGAGCTGTCGCTGGCATACGAGCAAGACGTCACCCGCTGCATCCACGAGCTCGTCGACCTGGCGCTGCAAGAGAAAGACCATACGACCAACCGGTTCTTGCAGTGGTTCGTCGAGGAACAGCTCGAAGAGGAAGCGACGTTCAACGAGCTTCTCGACGTCGTTCGCCAATCGGAGAACCTGTTACTCGTCGAGCAGTACGTGTTCCGTAAGAAGCCGGGCGCCGGCATCACGGTCAACGAGTAAGCCCGGGAAGCAGCGCGTTGACGGCGTTTGCCAGTTGTGCCGCCGCCTCGGGGTCCTCGCCCCAGCTGGTGCGGCGCAGCAAGAGGTCGTCGGTGCGCACCACCGCTTCGTCGGCGACGAGCTCGCCAAGGCGAGCGCGGATTGCCTCGACGTCGGCATCCGGGTCCATAGCGGCGCGGACGTCTCGCGCTGCAGGCAGTCGGGTGGCCTCCGGTCGCGCCGTTTTCTCGGGGTCGACAGGGGCGAGATGCTCGCCGAACACGAGGCGCAGCGTCTTCTCTGCCACGTCGCGCGCCGTGGTGTACTTCACGCCGGAGATGCTGAACAGGCCGGCCGGGCCGTCGTGTGCACCGTGATCCCAGATTATCGGTTGGGTCACCAGCTCGCTGGAGCCCGCGGCGACGGCCGGCAACACGCCGGCATGAACGCGCAGTATCTGGTGGCGACGAAGATCGAGGCGCGGCGCCGCGGCGTTGATGTCCTCGATCACCGCGTCGACCTGATCGCGGCTCGGTTGCGGGTCGCGCGTGTCGCCGTTCCACGGGTGATGCGCCGTGCCGGCGTACAGGCGCCCGCGTCGCCCGTAGAGGAACCAGGTGTGCGAGGCGTCGCCGGGCGACGATAGAGCCAGCGCCGCCTCCGACACCGGTTCTCGATCGAACAGAATATTGAAGGCCAGCGACGGTTGAAAAAGACTTTCGAGATCGCGATCGAAGCCGCGGGCGACGTCGCGGCACCAGGGCCCCGCGCAGTTGATGACGCGCGGCGCCTTGAAGGTCAGCTCGGCGTCGCCGGCGCGGTCGACGGCCTCGACGCCGGTCACTTCTTCACCATTCGTCCACAGGGCGCTTGCTTCGACATAGTTCAGGCACGTGGCGCCGCCGGCGCAGGCCCAGCGCAGCACTTCGATGAGCAGCCGCTGCGAATCCGTCATCACGGCGTCGTACCAGAGGGCGCCGCCGCGCAATCGGTCCTGGCGAACGTCGGGGAACAGCGAGATCGTCTCGCGGCGGGTCATGACACCGCCCGATTCCAGTACCCGGTCGGAGCGCACGCCGTCGTTGCGGTGGCGCGACAGCAGATGGTTGGCGAGCAATGCGGCGCGCAGGATGCTGGGCCGTCGCGCTCCCTCGCCGTACAGTGGCATGAGACAGGGGAGCGGCTCGACGAGGTCGGGAAAATGGCGCAGAAACCAGCTGCGCTCGCGCACCGACTCGGAAAACCGTTGAAAATCGAGACGCTGCAGGTAACGCAGGCCGCCGTGCACGATGCGATGGCTGTTCCAGCTCGTGGCGCCGCCGAAATCGTCGCGTTCCAGCAGCAGTGGCCGCAGGCCGCGGCGCGTCGACTCGAGCGCCAGCATGGCGCCGTAAACCCCACCGCCGACCACGATCAGATCGTAGGATTCGCTGCTTGCCGCCTGTGGGTCGCGTACGATGTTGGCGCCCAAGATCACCCCTGTTCGTGCCGTGATAGCATTCGGCTGACTCACCGTCACGGGAGCATCTTACCGGGGAATTCCTCTCCGTATCGACAAGCGTAGCCCGGAGCCAGACGATGAGCGCCATTCCCGAGGGAACCGCTGGTCGCACCGATACGTCCGCAGCCGCCGACACACCCTGGCAGCTGAAGATGTTCTCGAAGACCCTCAAGAAACAGCAGAAGCTCGCCCTGTTGCTCGAGCAAATAGGCAATACCGACGGCAAGCGCTGCCTGCTGATCACCAACGGTGACAACAATGGGGCGCTGAACCACCACTTCCGCGCCCACGGTGGCGACTGGTCCTGGGTGGAGAACGAACAAGACAATATCGCCGAGATGCAGGAGTTGCTCGGCGAGACCGTCACGAAGGGCGAGCCGGAGGCCATCCCGTTCGGAGACGAGAGCTTCGACGTGGTGGTAACGATCGATGTCCACGAGCACCTCGAGGACTGCGGCGACTTCAACAAGGAGGTGCGTCGGGTCACGCGGCCGGGCGGCGTCGTCGTGGTTACGACGCCCAACGGCGACGCCTACAAGCCGGTGACGATCTTGAAGAACGCCATCGGTATGGGCAAAGAGAGCTACGGCCACACGGTGATCGGCTACAACGCCAAGCAGCACCGCGCCATGCTCGAGCAGGTCGGCCTCGAGCCGTTGTCGGCGTCGAGCTACTCGAAGTTCTTCACCGAGATGCTCGAGCTGGCGATCAACTTCGCCTACGTCAAAGTACTGGCCAAGAAGTGCAGGACAGCGGTCAAGCACGGGACCATCGCGCCGGCCTCGGGCAAGCAGCTCGAGTCGGTGCAGAAGCAGTACAAGATCTACTCGCTGGCGTATCCGTTCATCCTGGCGATTTCCAAGCTCGATCTGCTGCTGTTTTTCTTTACCGGCTACGCCGTTTCGGTGGTGGCCCGGCGCCCGGTATGACCAAGGTCCTGGTAACCGGCGCCGGCGGCTTCATCGGCTCGCATCTGGCCGCCGACCAGCGGGCTCGCGGCAACCACGTCGTCGCCCTCGACCTGCACCTGGATCGCGTACAGCACCTGGCGGAGCCGGAGCGTTTCGAGCTGCTACAGGGTGACGTTGCCGACGCGAACATCCAGGACCGCGCCCTCCAAGGTGTCGACGTCGTCCATCACCTGGCGGCGGCGCACCTCGGCGCCCGCATTGCCGACGCCGAATTCCAGCGGGTGAACGTCGACGCCGTCCGTTCGCTGATCGGCACCGCCATCGATGCCGGCGTGCAGCGCTTCGTGCACTGCAGCAGCGTCGGCGTGTTCGGCCGGATCGACGATCCCCCTGCCGACGAAGAATCTCCGTGCAACCCGGACATCGCCTACGAGCGCAGCAAGCTGGCCGGCGAGAAGGTGGTCGTCGAGGCCGTGACGACGGGCTTTCCGGCGGTGATCATCCGCCCGGTGTGGGTGTACGGGCCCGGCGATGCGCGCACGGAAAAGCTCTTCCGGGCAATACGCCAAGGTCGGTTCCTGGTGGCCGGTCGTGGGGAGGCGCTGCGTCACTGCGTGTACATCCGCGACATCGTCGATGCCTTCGAGCTGGCCGCCCACGCCGAGGCTGCCATCGGCCGGGTGATCATCGTCGGCGACGATGAAGCGGTCACGGTGCGTGCCCTCATCGATGAGATCGCCCGGGTTGCCGGGGCGGTGCGACCGCGGTCCGTGCCGTTCGCCATGCTGTCGCTGGCGGCGATACTGGCTGAGGCGACCTGCAAGCCACTCGGCAAGGAGCCGCCGGTGTCGCGGCGCACACTCAAGTTTTTCACCGGCAACACCGCCTTCGACATCACCCGGGCGCGGCAGTTACTCGGTTTCAATCCGGCGTACGATGTAGCCTCGGGCTTGGCCGAGACCGAGGACGCTCTTTCGTCCGAGGAGCCGTGGCAGTTGCCGTTGCCGCGGCCACAGACGGGCTGAGCGGAGGGCGACTCGCGATGTGCGGCATTTGCGGTGAGTGGAACGGCGCCGGCGTAGCGGAGCACACGCTGCAGCGCATGAACGACGCGTTGCGCCACCGCGGCCCTGACGACGAGGGCCGTGAGCTGCGCGGCGAGGCCGGCCTCGCCATGCGCCGCTTGAGCATCATCGACGTGGAGGGCGGCCATCAGCCGATCGCCAACGAAGACCGCACGGCGTGGATCGTCTTCAACGGCGCCATCTACAACTTCAAGGAGCTGCGCGCCGACCTGCAGGGGCGCGGTCACGTTTTTTCGACGGCCAGCGACACCGAGGTTATTCTCCACCTGTACGAGGACGAAGGTCCGGCTTGTGTCGACAAGCTGCGTGGCATGTTCGCCTTCGCCATCTGGGACGAGCGGCGCCGGCGGTTCTTCATGGCGCGCGACCGGTTCGGGCAAAAGCCGCTGTTTTACAGCTTCGACGGCAAGCGGTTCCTGTTCGGCTCCGAGATCAAGGCCGTCCTGGCCGGCCTCGAGGCGACGCCGGAGCTCGACCTGAGCTCCCTGGATGACTATCTGAGCCTGCGCTTCGTTCCCAGTCCGGCAACCATGTTCGCCGGCATCCAGAAGCTGCCGCCGGGCCACTCGCTGCTGCTCGATGCCGCGGACGTACCGCCGGACGGTCGGGCGAGCGGCAACGGCGCGGCGCCGTCGATACAGGTGCAGCGCTACTGGCGGCTCGATTACGTGCCCAAGCTTCAACTGAGCGAGGAGGAAGCGGTCGAGCAGGTGCGGTCCCGCGTCCTCGAGGCGGTCGAGAGTCACCTGGTGGCCGACGTTCCGGTGGGCGCATTCTTATCGGGGGGCATGGACTCGAGCCTGGTGGTGGCGGCGATGGCCCGGGCCGGTGCGGCTCCTTCTACTTTCGCCATCGGCGTGGCGGAGCAGGACTTCAACGAGCTGCCCTACGCGAGGCAGGTTGCCGAGTACTGCCACACCGACCACCACGAGGAAGTGGTGTGGCCGGACCTGGTCAAGCTGCTGCCGACCATGATCCACCACCTGGACGAGCCGTCCGATCCTATCGCCGCCTGTATGTATCATGCCGCCGCCCTGGCGACGCGCCACGCCAAAGTGGTGATCACCGGCGATGGCGGCGACGAGATGTTCGCCGGCTTCGACCGCTACTTCGGTTTTCGCTGGGTCGGCCTGTACGCGGCGTTGCCGGCTCCGCTGCGGCGCGTGATGCTCGGTCCGCTGCTCAGCATGCTGCCGGACGGCGGCGGCTACAAGAACCTCACCCAGAAGTTCCGCTGGCTGCACGAGCTGTCGTTTCACGAGGGCGGCCGGCGTTACGCCGAAGCCACGTTGTTCTTCCGCTTCGGCGAAGGCGGCAAGGGTGGCCTTTATTCGCCCGACGTCGCCGCCCGGCTTACCGACCGCGACCCGACCGCCTGCATCGTGGAGGCGTTCGACGGCGCCGAGGCTGTCGACGATCTCGATCGCATGCTGTACGCCGACGTCGTGACGCGGTTGCCCGAACACTCCCTCATGCTCTCCGACCGCATGACCATGGCGCACAGCCTCGAGGGCCGCTCACCGTTTCTCGATCACCTCCTCGCGGAGTACGTCGCCACGCTGCCCGCCGGGCTCAAGGCCAAGGGCAGGCACCTGAAGTACCTGATGCGTCGCGTATCGGAGGGCCTGCTGCCGCGCGAGATTCTCGACCGCCCCAAGCAGGGCTTCATGTTTCCGCTCGCCTACTGGATGAAGGGCCCGCTGGTCCCGGTGCTCGAGGATCTCCTGCTGCACTCGGCGGTCGTGGAAGCGGGGATCTTCCAGCCCGAGGCCATCGCGCGGCTGCTCGGCGAGCACATCGCCGGCAAGTCGGACCACCACGTGCGCTTGTGGATGATCCTCAACGTGGAGATCTGGTACCGCCTGTATCTGCAGGGGGAATCCGTCGACAGCGTCGCCGGGCGATTGCATGATCTCGTGGCGCCGGCGGCGGCGAGCTAGCGGCTTCTCGGCAATCTCTACCGTCCTCCGCCCCTAGTGCTGCACCGCTGCGCCTCCGCCGCCCACAAAGAGGTCCGGCCACATGTCGTTGCCGGTGTAGTAGGTGATCCGGGTGGCGCTTTCCCAAGGCTCACCGACCTTCCACACGAAGATCTCGTAGTCGGCGCGGTCGTGCTCGTGGCCGTCGGCCGCGGCGCCCCAGATCAGCCAGGCGCCGTCGTTGGATAGCTGCGGAAAGTACTCGTGGCTGTAGTCGCCGGGCAAATCCATGAGGACCTCCGGCTGCCGGCCGTTGCGCCGCGCTCGCATCACCCGGGTGCCGCCGTGGCCGACGGCTTCGATGTAGGCGATGAACGTATCGCCCGGCCCCCAGGTAGGCTGGCAAACATACTCGCCGCGAAGCGGCGCCATTGCGCCCTCGGCCAGATCGCGGATAACGCCGTCACCGCCCTCCAGCACGAGCGCCAACCGGTTGCCGTCGGCCGATAGCGCAACGTCGCCGCGGCGGATCTCGGGGGCATCGGCGGGGTTGTCGTACACGATCGACTCCGCGCCGCTGGCGACGTCGACCCGGACGACCTGCTGGTCGCGGCCGAAGACGATCGAGGAGCCGTCAGGCGTCCAGCGCGGGTAGAAGCCGCGCTCGGCCAGCCGGCGTTGGTCGGTGCCGTCCGTGTTCATGAGCCATACGTCCCAGCGCCGCGCCTCCCGCACCGAGGCGTACTCCGGGCGACTGCGTAGAAAAACGATCTGCTCGCCTGTCGGCGAGAAACGAGCAAAGAAATCGGCGTGCGGATGGTCGGTGAGACGTCGGGTTTCGAGCGTGGCGAAGTCGAACAGGTAGATCTCGTGGTTGCCGTCGCGATTCGACGCCCACACGATGCGACCGTCGAGTCGCTCGGCCAACGCCTGCAGAGCCACTTGCTGCGGGCCACTGGGGGCCACCAGATCCCCTTGGCCGGCCGGTCCGATCTGCGCCGCGACGCGTGCCGGCAGGTTTTCGAGATCTTCGATGACCTTGTCGAGGGAACGGAGGCGAACGGCGGCGACGAGCACGAACAGGGCGAACATCGCCAGGGCGCTGCCGCCGTACAGCAACGCCCGCCGTCGTCGCTGCGGATCTCCGGCGCCGTTGTCAGTCATCACCGTCACCCTCCGTCACCGGCGCGCCGAAATCCCGGGCGCATGATCCACAGCAATGCCGCCAGGCCGAGGCCGTAGTCGTATGCCTGGGAAATCAGGTGGGTCGCGAAACCCGACAAGATGGCCAGCTCCTCCGTGAAGCCGAGCTGCGTGAAGCCCAGCGTCCACGCGGCTTCGTAGGTGCCGATGCCGGCAATCCCGTGAATCGGCAACGTTGCCGAAAGCTCGGCGCCGGCGACGCCGAGAAATACCTCGAAGAAGTTCAGTGTGCCCCACGGCATGTCGTGGGGAATGAGCACGGCTTGCAGCAGCACGTAGTAGGCGCCGAATTTGAAGACCCGCACCAGCAGCGATGCCAGCAACACCGGCAGCAGGACACCCCGTTGACGCACTTCCCGCACCTGCTCGGCGGTGGCGGCTGAAACCCGGGCGAGCGTTGTCCATACAGCAACCCTACCGAGCCGGTTGCCGGCGCCGCAACGACGCATGAAGGCGGCGGCGAGATCGAGTACGGGAGCCATCAGCACGACGCCGATAACGGAGACGGCGAGCAAGACGAGCGACAGCACCGCGAGCGTCGCGGCGCCCGACGTCACCGCCCCGCCGACCACGAGAACGGCGATCAGCAGCAGCGGCGCGATTGCCACCATATCGAAGACCAGAGCCAGGAAGAACGTCGCCAGGCTGTCCTGTACCGGCACCTGGAGCCGCGTCGTGGCCAGGTATACGAACGACAGCGAGCCGAGTCGCGCCGGCAGCAGATCGACGAGGCAATTACGCACGAGGGTGATGAGTGTCAGGTCGCGAAAGCTCGGCAGGGTTTCGAGGAGCAACCCGTAGCGCGCAACCCGTGCCGCCAGGCCGCCCAGCGAGACCACCACGAACAACGCCAGGCTCGGCCGATGGACGTTACGCAGCGTCTCGAAGAGGTCGCGCAGCTCGATCCGGCTCAGCAGGTAGTACCCCAAGCCGGCGCTGATACCGATCGAGATCAACCAGCCCAGGTTGCCGCGCCGTGCCGTCGCCATCAGTTGTCCGTGCCGTTGCTCACGAGATCCAGTGTACCGAGTGGCACCGTGTGGGCGTCAGGCCTCGCGATCGGCGGTCGACGGCGCCGACGACGTGAGGTACGCAACCGCGCCCGGTATCAGCGCCACCACGAGGGTGAACTGGAACATCAGGGCGATCGCCGTCGCCGGCTCGGCCGGGATGCCGACCACCCCTGCAAGCAGTACGAAGCCGACCTCCTGTACGCCGATGCCGCCGAACGAAACCGGCAGGCGAGCGAACAGGAAGGCGATCGGGATGGTGGCCAGGAACAGCACGTACGAGTACGGCAGGCCGAGGGCCCACGCCCCCGCGTAGTGGATGGTGACCGGCAGGAAACCTTCCAGCACGGTGAGCCCGAGGAATGCCCACAGGGTGCCGCGATGGCTGCTGTAGTCGGCGTACGCTTCCGCCAGGCTGCCGAGCTTGCCCCAGATGCCGCCGCGCTGTTGCCAGGGAGCCGCGACGCGCCGCGCGATGACAAACGACAGCGGCAGGCTGGCGGCAACCACCACCAGGATGGCGCCGATCAACAGACCCACGGTCGCCGCGTCGATTGTTCCGGCGCCGTCCAGGTCGAGTTGGACGATCAGCAACAGGCTCAGCCCGGTGAGGGCGAATTGCGCCAGCGCCCCGATGCCGCGCTCCACGCCGATGGTGGCGATGATCTTGGTGGTTTGCCCCGCGTGCCGCATGGTTACCGTGCGGACGATGTCGGCGCCCACCGTCATCGGCAGGAACAGGCCGGCGAACGACGCGACGTAGTAAGCACGCACGGCCTCACCGAGACTGACGCCGAGGTCCTCGGCTTCGAGCAGCAGCCACCACTTGAACCCCATCAGAACCCGGTCGGTGGTGTGCAGGGCGAGCACGACGAGCACCAACCAGGGCGACGCCGACAGGATTATTGCGAACACCTGGCGGGCGTCGACCAGCCACAGGAGCGCGGCGATCAAGCCGCCGCTCACCAGGATCCGAACGAGTATCTTCCGGGCGCGCGCCATCACACTCCCCAGCGCCGGCGCCAATCCTGCAGCACCAGCAGCGTCCACAGCACATGGCTGTGATTCTCGCGGCCTTGGAGGTGTTCTTCCTTCAAGCGCTCGATCTCATCGACATCGAATAGCCCTTCATCGGCGATACGTTGCGCCGACAGATGTTCATCCACCAGCGGCCGGAACTCGTTACCCAGCCAGTTCTTGATCGGAATCGAAAACCCCTGCTTGGCGCGGTACACGCAATCACGGGGAACGTGGCGCGCCGCGACTTCCTTGAGCAACACCTTGGTTTGCCGGCCCCGTACCTTGAGCCGCTCCGGCATGCGAAAGGCCAGCTCGACGAGGTCGTGATCCAGATAGGGCACGCGCGCCTCCAGCGAGCAGGCCATCGACATGCGATCCACTTTGACCAGAATGTTGTCGCTCAGGTAGCTCTTCACGTCGATGTACAGCGCCGTGTCGAGCTCCGTGCGTCCGCCGGCGCGCTGTGCCAGCGCCACGATGTGCTCGTTGACCGGTGTCTCCAAGCTGTCTCTGGCGGCGTCCGTGAACAGGCGCTCGAGCTGATCCGCGGCGGCGAACAGGCGCCAGCGGGCGTGGCCGAGCGCCGGGTCGGCCTCGACCCCTTGAACGAAGCGTCGCGCCATGTTCACCGGCCCGCGCTTCTCCGGACGCGGCTTGAGCGCCCGCACGAGGGGGTGCACGAGACCGCGGCGGACCGGTCCCGGGATCCACTTCCACAAGCCCGCCATGCGTTGCGCAACGTAGGTTTCGTAGCCGCCGAACAGCTCGTCGCCGCCGTCGCCCGACAGCGCCACTTTCACGTGCTGCCGCGCGTGCTGTGACACCAGGTAGGTGGGGAAAATCGAAAAATCACCGATCGGATCGTCCATGTGATTCATGAGCCGGTCGAACAACTCGACCACATCGGGGCGGATGATCTCATCGCGATGGTCGACGCCGAGGTGATCGGCGACCTTGCGGGCCCAGTTCAGCTCGTTGTAGCTCGGATCGTCGAAGCCGATGCTGAACGTCTGCGCCGGGCCCATGCCGGCGACCATCAGCGAGCTGTCGACACCGCCGCTCAGAAAGGCGCCGAGGGGCACGTCGCTGACCAGCTGTCGCCGGACCGATTCACGAACCTGAGCGTCGATGGCGTCGGCCCATTCCTGGTCCGTGCGGGGCGTGCCCGATCCATCGGCGCCGGCGGCCGGGCTCGTTGCCGCGGCCTCGCCCGGTGCCGCGAGATCCCACCACAGGCGCGGCGCGGTGGCGCTCGCGTCGCTCAGGTCCACTTCGATCAAGGCGCCGGGCTCGAGCTTGAAGACGTTCGCGAACAGGGTCGCCGGCGCCGGCACGTATTCCCAGGCCAGCAGTTGGCCGACGGCGTCGACGTTGAGCTGCCTGTCGATCAACCCCGACTCCAGCAGGGCCTTGATCTCGGAGCCGAACACCAGGTGCGAGCCCGTAAAGGCGTAGTAGAGAGGTTTGACGCCGATACGGTCGCGCACCAGCACGAATTTGTTGCGCTTGCGGTCGTGCAGGGCGATGGCGAACATGCCGTTGAGGCGGGTCGCGAAACCCGCGCCCCACTCTTCCCATCCGTGCACGATGACCTCGGTATCGGCGGCGGTCGCGAACGTGTGGCCGGCGGCCTCGAGGGTCTCACGCAGCTCCCGGAAGTTGTAAATCTCGCCGTTGTAGACGGTGCGTACCGTGCGGTCCTCGTTGAAGATCGGCTGATTGCCGCCCTCGACGTCGATGATCGACAGCCGTTGCATGCCGAGGCCGACGCCGTCCCACACGTGAATCGCCCGGTCGTCGGGGCCGCGGTGCTCGATGCGGGCGCACATCCGATCCAGGACCCGGGTGTCGGGGGGCGCCGCGTCGCCCAGCGCCACGATGCCGGCGATGCCGCACATCAGCGGGGTCCTTTCATTGCAGACCGTCCAGCAGGCGGCGCATCTTGTCGACGTAGGCGTCGCGCGAGTACTTCTCGTCGTACAGGCGGCGGGCGGACCGCGTCCGCTCTTCGATTGCGGCGCCGCCGCATAACGCCTCGACGAGCCCGGCGGCCATCGATTCCGGGTCCGGGTCGACGAGCACGCACTCCGCGTCGCTGAGCACCTGGGTGTGCGAGGCGATGCGCGTCGCCACCAGCGGCACGCCGCTGGCCAATTGCTCGTAGATCTTCAACGGCGTGTTGGAGCCGATGTTGCGCGGCGAAGTCAGGACGGTGGCCGCCAACGTGGCTTGTTGCGCTTCGGCGCGCGGCCGCTGCCCGGCGAAGCGGCAGGCGCTCTCATCGAGGCCGAGCTCCGCGGCCAATGCCCGGTACTGCTCGATCTGTCGCTGCTGGCCGCCGAGCAGCAGCAGGAAGGCCTCGGGTTGCTGCCGGCGGGCCAGCGCGAAGGCGCGCAGCAGCAAATCGATGCCCTGGTACCTCTCGAATGTGCCGGCGTACAGCACTACGGGGCGGGTCGCCGGCATGCCGGCGCCCGACGCCGGGACCGGGTCCGCGGCGCCGCCTGTGCGTTGAGCCTCGCCGGGGTCCGCGGCGCCACCGGTGCGCTGGGCCCCGTCGCCGCCCGTCGGCGCTGCGCCGGCTGTCGCCGCGGGATCGCGCAGGCGCACCTTGTCGAAGAGCGTGTTCTCGATCAGATAGTGACGCCCAGGCTCTTTCACGCGAGCCTCGGCGTACTCGGCGAGGGCGGGGGAGATGGTGATCACCGCGTCGGCCGTGGCCAGGCACCCGTCTTCGAGCCGGCGAAACGTGCCGATCAGGACGCGGGAGCTGGTGAAACTGAAGTTCACCAGTTGCTGCGACAGTATCGAGTGCATGTCGTAGACCAGCTTGTAGCGGAAGATCGGCTTGAGAAAGCGGCAGAAGAAGATCGTTTCTTCATGGGCGTGGACAACGTCGTAGCGGTTGCGGATCATCAGTCCGACGGCCCACAGCAACACGAACACGTCGAGGAAGGCCTTGAACAGCGACGGGCCTACTTTCACCGTCGAGCGCCCGAATGTGGGAATGCGGATGATACGCACGCCGGGGATATCGACGTCGGCGCCCTGGCCGTAGGTCAGCAGGTCCACCTCGGCGCCGAGCTCCGCCGTTATCAGGCTGCGGTAGTAAACGCTCAACGGCGTGCCGCGGGGCGTGAAGAACGGCTCGGGAGCGATCGCCAGTTCCCTCACGCCGACACCTTGCGCAGTTGCATGGCTACTTGCGAGCGCACGAAGCCGGGAAGCGACTCGTAGCGGCCGAAGATCGCCGGTTGGCGGTCGAGACGGCGCAACGCTTCCAGCACGGCGGCAGCCGGTTGTCCCGCGTCGAGGTCGACGGCGAGGCGCACGCCGCAACGACCCGGGCGTGATACCTGGGCGGCGAAGGGTAGGGGGTCGCTGCCCGGCAGCATCAAGACGCCGCGCTGCGCCGCCGCCCGGAACAGCGCCGGCCGCGGCAGCATGGCCGCGCGCCCGCCGTTGTCACCCAGGAAGTAGCGGGGGCCCGCTTCGGGCTCGTCGATCAATGCGGTCAGCAGGGCGCCGCGCCGGCCCCACCACTTGCCGAAACCCCACGGGATCACGGGAACGGCGCCCGCCGCCGAGGCGGCGTCGATCGCGGTCCGCAGCTCCATGCCGTCGTCGAGCTCGGCGGTGCAGCCGAGGGCCAGGACCTCGAGTTTTTCGCGGGTCACGAGCTGGCGGCCGGCGACGAGCAACAGGCGGTCGGTGTCGTCTTCGGTGCGTGTTGCCCACAGCGAATTGTCTTCGCCGGTGGCTTCGAACTTCCAGGCGCCGAATTCGGCAGCCGTGGTTTCAGCCCCTCCGCCGGCGCCGACCGTCACACCGGCAGCGGCGCGGTCGTGCAGCGCGGCGAAGGCGTTCACGCCATGGCTTTCGGTGAACAGGAGGCAGCCGGCGACCGCACCGCGCGGCCCGTTCGATGTCATCCCGGTGCGTAAGTTGGTCACCGCGGCGTCGAAGAAGCGTTGCGGCGAGAAACAGGCGTGAAGATGCACGTGGGTGTCGACCAGGATCTCGCCGCTGTCGCTCATAGAAGCCGGAATTCGGGAAAGGACTTCTCCGGGAAGGGCGGGCGAGGCCGGAGCAAGATGGTCCCTTTCGGACGGTTGTATTGTAACCTGCCGCCCATGCTCGTTGGTGCTGAGGGAGCCCCTCTTCTCATTGCTGTCGCCGTGCTGCTGCGCCTATCCGGTAGCGCGGCGCGCAGTAGCGACGTGCCGCTGGCGCGCTTTCCCGGCTGGCTGCTCTGTACGGTCGCCGTCTGGCTGGCGGTCGCCGCGGCGGGCGGCTTCGCGCCCATTTTCGTCGGCATCGCGTTCGGCTTACTTCTCGCTCTGGTCGATTTCACCGGGCCGCGCTGGTTGTTGTGGATCGGTGGCGACATCGCGCTCGTGGCACTGGCGGCCTGGCTGTCGATTCCCGGCCTCGGCGTGGGGCGCGCGGCAATGGTTGCGGCGCTGGTTGCCGGGGCGGGGATTGCCATCGACGCGACGCTCACGCGCGTCGCGCGCATGGTGCGCGCGGGCGCCTTCGTGCTGCCGTTGATCGTGTGGTCAACCGCGATCCTGGCGTCCGCCGACGGTTTGCTGTCGGCAGCGACAGCGGCGGAGCTGCGTGACGCCGTCGGCCGCAACATGGCGGTCACTGTGGCGCAGTCCGGTCGCCGCGTCGTGCTCGGCACGGGCGCGGTGGCTTGGCTCGACTTCCCCTCGACGCCGCCGCCCTACCGCGGCGCCATTTTCTTTCACGGCCGCTCGAGCCGCGCCGCGCACGACCGCGGCGCCGTCTTCATCCGCCGGG
>CBDUXW010000009.1:0-19003 GCA_965371275.1 uncultured bacterium
CCACATCCCCGAGGCCACGAAAATATGCGAAACCATGTGCTGCGCGTGGCCGGCGTCGGGGGCGATCTTCGAATAAGCGCGGGCGGCACGCAGGCCCAGCGGCGCATGGATCGGGTCGTCGTAGGAGTGGATCAGATAGTGCGCGGCACCCGGGTGGTGCGGGTCGTTGTCGAACACCGTCTCGACAATCGCCGCGGCGCGCATGTAGGTGGCGAAGTCACGACCCTCGTGGGCGGTGCCGAGGATCGCCAGCGCCGTGAAGGCGGCGATCTCCGGGTCTTCTTCGTACTTGCCGTGCAGTTCTTCCATGAAGCGGGCGTAGGCATCGTCGCGATCCTGCTTATCGCCATCGCCATACAGCACATCAACGGCGGCGAGCAGGTCGCGCTCGCGTGCGGTCGGTGCCTTGGAAGCTCGGGCTGCGGGCGTGGCACCGAGACGCTCCAACGCTGCCAGAGCCGCGTCGCGATCCTGCTGCTGCCAGACCGGGTGGTTGTGGGTCATCGCCTCGCCCCAGTAGGCGAGCGCGAAGTCGGGGTCGATTTCCTGGGCACGGCGAAACGCCATCGCCGCCGAGCGGTACTCGAAGTTGTGCATCTGCGCGACGCCGAAGATGAAAGCTTCCTGCGCGGCGACGGCGCCCGAGTTCGGAAATGTCACGGTGCCGACGCGCTCCTGGGCGGGTGCCGGCGCCGTGAGAACGAGAGTGGCTACAACTACGGCGGCGGCAACCGCCATGGATCGCTTGTACATGAGGAGATGCTCCATTCAAGGGTTCAGGAAGAGGCGCAGTTTATAGGAATCCAGGTAAGCGGCCCAGTCTCGCGCATATGTACGTCGGGATGACCGATCGCCAACTATTGGCGCACCGGGCCCGGCACCAGGCGCCGCAGGACTTCGGAGAAGTTGAGGACGACTTTCAACTCGGTGGGTGTCAGGTCGGTTTCTCGCTGGATCATCAGGAAGCGGCCGTCGGCAGCCACATCGTAGTTGCGCCGCATGTGTGTAGGGCCGGTGGGCAGAAAGCGCTTCTCGAAGAGCATGCCGGGCGTCCCCAGCTCGATGTCGACGCCGGTGCCGGTCACCGGAACCGACATCATCTTGTGGCCGTTGCGATAAAAGATCTCGCTGCCGTCGCGCGACCATACGGGCTCGGCACCGCCGCCGATGGATACGTTCACCAATCCTCCCTCACCATCGGCGCGTTTGAGGTAAGCCTCCATGCGCCCGGAATGATCCGAGCTGAAAGCAATCCACAGCCCGTCGGGGGAGAATGTCGCCGCGGCCTGATCACCCGGCGACGCTTCAAACGACGTCGGCTCACCCCCCGTCGGTGACCAGATCTCCAGATTCGCATCGTTGCCGCGGCGCGTGGACAGCACCAGAGTATTGCCGTCGGGAGACCACGAATTGGGGAACCCCCAGGTGCGGGAATCTTCGGCGGACGGAATCAATATTTCGCCGTCAGCTCCCGCGTCGGCACGCCGCCAAGAAGCCGTCGGCGACGTTTCAGCCATCTCCGAGGCGAAGGTCACGTACTCGCCGTCCGGCGTCCACACGGGCCCGAAATCCTCGCCCGGATGTGAAGTCAAGGGGCTCAGGCCGCCGCGCCTCACATCGGTGAGCCAGATGTCGTAGTTGGAGCCTTCGCGGATAGTCACCGCTACCTGCTGCCCGTCGGGCGAGAGGCTCGGCGACATGTATTCACGCGCCTCGGCAGGCAACGGCTCGGCATTGCCGCGGCGGTCGACCCACACCAGCCTGCGGGCAGGTACCACCGGGCCGCCCGGCACGTACACCAGCGTGCCGTCGCGCGACAGGGAAAAATGCGTCGCCCCGCCCGGCTCGGTCATGACCCCTTGCAGGACCGTTACAGGATCCGCCGTTACCTCCAAGGTATCTACATCGAACGGCGCGGCCAGCAAGGCGCCGCCGCGCCCGAACACGATGTGGCCGGTCGGCGAGTAGTGCGCGTTCGTGCCCCCACGGATCAGTGTTCGGATATCTCCCGTGGTCAACGAAAGTACGGCGATGTCGGCAGTGTCGAAGCTGGGGCCGGTATCCACGGTGAACAGAATCGCCTCGCCGCCGGGCAGGTACTCCGGCCAACGGTGACTGTACACGCCGGCGTCCGGATCGATTTCCGTGAGGGGTTGGCCTCCGTTATTCCTTAATCTCACCTGCGCGAAGGCATCGGACGGAAACTCGCCGCCGTCGATCAGCAGGCGCCTCAGCTCACTGTTGTTGCTCGTTGTCAACGCGAGGTTGCCGTTGCGACCCCAGCTCGCGCCGCGCGTAACCGGCGAGAACTGCCCGTGCAACGTCGGCACACCCCCGGCGAGAGAGGTGATCCGCAGACGATTATTGGCAAAAAATCCCAGGGACTCGCCATCGGGCGACAGGAAGGGCCCGGTGCCGTCCTCACTACCGGGCACCTCCGTCACCTCGTCGCGGGCGAGGTCGCGGACGAAGATGTAGGATCTGCCCTCACGATTTCCCACGTACACGATTCGGTCGCCGTTCGGCGAAATCACCACCGCGGGCCGCCACGTCTCGACCTCCAGAGGCGTATCCGCGGGCAGGTTGATGGACAAGAGTCGTGGCTCCGGCGACACCGGCTCGTCGGTTCCGCCCAGATTCGAGACGGCGAGCCCGACCACAGCGCCCGTAACCGCGGCGGTCGCGACATACGGAATCCAGTAGCGCAGCCCGCCGGCTCGATGCGCGGCGCCTGCCGCACCCCCGTCAGCCGTGGCTCCGGCGCCCGCCATCGTTTCTCCCGCCGGCGTGGCTGCCCCCGACTCGACGTCACCGCGCAGCAACTGCAAATCGACGATCAAATCGTCGGCATGCTGATAACGACGCCCCGGCTGCTTCATCAGGCACTTGCCGATCACACGGTGCAGCTCGGCGGGCAGCGCCGGGTTCGATTCGGCAATCGACGGCGGCTCGTCGTGCTGGATGTGCGCCAGCGTCTCGGCGACGCTGCGCCCGGCGAACGGCTGCCGGCCGGTAACCATCTGGTACAGCACGCAGCCGAAGGCGAACATGTCGGCGCGGTGATCGATGTCGGAGGCGCCGGCCGCTTGTTCGGGCGCCATGTAACCGGCGGTACCCATCACCTGACCGGCGACGGTGCCGAGCATGGTCGGCGACATCGAGGCCTCACCGGCGGCCGCGGGCGCTATCTCGGTAAGCTTGGCGAGCCCGAAGTCGAGCACCTTGGCATGCTCGTCTTCGGTCACGAACACGTTGTCGGGCTTGAGGTCCCGATGCACGATGCCGGCCCTGTGGGCTGCCTTGAGTGCCTCGCCCACCTCGGCGGCCAAGCGCAGCGCCGTATCCAGCGGCAAGGCACCCTGGTCGAGCTGATCGCGCAAGCTCCGGCCTTCCAGATACTCCTGCACCATGTAGTGCGTGGTTTGGCCGTCTTCCCCGGCGTCCGAACCGACGTCGTGAACGACCGCGATGTGCGGGTGATTCAGCGCCGCCGCCGCCCGCGCCTCCTGCTCGAACCGCGCCAGCCGCTCGGGATCGGAGGCGAATTCGGCCGGCAGCACCTTGATCGCAACCTTGCGGCCCAGGCGCGTGTCCTCGCCTAGATACACCTCGCCCATGCCGCCCGCACCGAGCTGCTCGAGAATCTTGTAGGGACCTAGGGAAGCGCCGATCACCGGAAAGGGGTCTCCGTTGCAGAAGCGTGAGCCCGAACCCTAGCCGGAATCATTCGGCCCGATCAATGGGCATGACGCTCCAATGGTCGGATTAGGGACAAGCCGTATCTCACGGCAATCGCTGCCGGCCCCTCAGCTGGCCGGCTGAATGAGGCGGCCACCTCGATGGCGTTTCTACCTCTTGGACCGCGTCAACGGCGGGATCGTGCTCTGTTCGGCGGAGTCGTTGACAACGCGCTGGAACCGACGCTCGCGCGTTTCCTCCTTTTTGGCGCTCATCACCCAGTGCGCCGCGGTGCGCTTGTACGAGGGCGCCTGCTCCTGAAACCACTTCCAGGCCCCCTTGTTCTTCTTGAACTGCTTCTCGTAGTCAGCGGAGAGCTCGAGCCAGTCGCGGTGCTTGATGGAGTCGCCGGACTTCTCCGGCTTGCGGCTCTCGAACTCGCGCAAGCCCGGCGTGCGCATGCGGCCGGCGGCGTTCAGCCGCTCGACGCTGGCGATGTTCTTCGCACTCCAGTTGCTGCCGGGCCGCCGCGGCGTGAAGCGGATCTTGTAGGCCTCGTCGTCGATGCTCCGGCGCAGCCCGTCGATCCAGCCGAAGCACAACGCCTCATCGACCGATTCGTTCCAGTTGATGCTCGGCCTGCCGGTGCCGACCTTGTAGAAACCAACCCATTGCACGTCGACCTTGTCGTGGTTCTTCTCGAGCCACTTACGGAAGGCGGCGGGGGTTCTGAAGAAGCGCGGCCTTTCGGACATCGGGCATCGATCTTACCGCTCCGACGTCCTCGCCCGACAAGCCGCCTAGATATTCAAGATCGCGTCGAAGATGTCGTTGGCCGCGTCGATCAACGGCTGCGCCTCTTCGGGCGTCAGGCGTCCGGAGCTCACCAGCGCGTTGACCTGGTTGATGAAGGCCAGCACCTGGTTCGCCGCCGGCACCGTCTTGTCCTTGTCGAGGCTCTTCAGCGCGCCGGCGAGCTTCGCGGTCAACGCGTTGGCGTTGCCCGCGTTCAGCACGCCGCCGTCGACCAGGGCCTCGACCGCGGCGATGAGCTGCCCGACCTGCTCCTCCGGCGTGAGGGGTTCGGCGCTCGAGCCGAAGGCAATCGCGTCGAGTTTGTCGATCGTCGGCCCGATGACCGTGATCTGGCCGGTCACCGCATTGATCGTCACCAGTTCCCAGACCAAGGCCGAACCGCCGGTCCTGAAGTGCACCGCGTACAGCGTCGAGCCCAAGTCGGAGGCCATCGCCGGAAACGGATCGTCGTCGCCGCTGCCGCCGATGAGGTCCACCTCGCCGATCGGCGCACCGGTCGCCGGGTTGAGCGTGTGCAAGTGACCGCAGACGAAACAGGTGCCGTGTGAATCGCCGGTACCCGCGAAATACAGCGGGCCGGCGGTCGTGAAGGCGAGCCCCGAACCCCGCGTCTCGCCGCCGACTCCCGGCGAGGTGCCCACGGAAGTCGCTTGGCCGGTGGTCAAGTTGATGGTGACGAGATGTTCGCCGACCGGCGCGTTGAACGGCTCGAGCCAGCCGTACAGCGTCTCGCCGGCGAAGGTAATGTCGGCAGCCGGCTGCGGGCGCAGCCCGAGATCACGATTGAGCGACCCGATAAGCACGCCGGCGCCGGTCGTGACGTCGATCCTGATCAGCGAGGACGGATGTACGAGCGAGCTTTTGCCGCCCGTCGTGCCGTACAAATCGCCGGTGATCGGATGAAATGCCAGGCCGGTCACGGCAAAGCCGATGGGACCGATGATCTCGACGACATCCCCAGTAAGTGGATCCAGAATCAGGAGCTGCGACAGATTGCCCCCCGCCCCGTCGGCGCCGTACAAGGTCTGGGCCCAGGCGGCGTGTGGAATGAGAACGGCAAGCACAACGGCCAGCAGCAGCGAAATCCTCTTCATCTTCGTATTCCCCCCCGACATTCCCGGGCCGGCGGCGCGGAACAGCCTCAGCCGATCGGTCGACGTTGATACAGCGCAGGACCATCTATTTCTATCTTAGGAAGGCGTCGCACGCGGTCTGAAGCTCAAAAGAAGGGTTTCCACGTCGAGCCTATGCATAAGTAACCAACGGCACGCAGTTTTTCCGTCTACGGTGACGCCGGCGAACAATTATTCCCGACCCGACCCCGCTACCGGGTGAGCTGCGTGCGGGACAGCTCGGTCATGATCGCTTACCCCTTCTTCGGCCGCTTGCGGTAGTCCTTGTGGATCTGCTTCCACTTCGACCGCTCGACGCGGGCGGCGCCGGAGTCGGTGCGACGAATCTCGAACGCCGCTTCTTTCTGGAGCTTCTCGTAGCTTGCCCAGCGCGACGGCGACAGGGTGCCGGCGCCCAGAGCCGCGCGCACCGCGCAGCCGGGTTCGCCGCCGTGCTTGCAGTCGCGGAAGCGACAGCTACCGGCCAGGTCGGCGACATCGTCGAAGGTCTCCTCGAGACCCTCCTCGGCCTCGACCAGACCGAGCTCGCGCATGCCGGGGGTATCGAGCAGCAGCACGCCGTCGGGCAGGCGGAAGATCTCTCGATGCGTGGTGGTATGGCGCCCTTTGTCGTCTTCCGATCGCACGTCCTGGGTGGCCATCAGGTCGACGCCCGCCAGCTTGTTCACCAGGGTCGACTTCCCGACGCCGGAAGAGCCGATCAGAACCACCGTCCGCCGCGGCTCGAGCCACTTCCGCAGGGCGTCGAGACCGTCACCCGAAACGCTGCTGATCACCTCCACCGGCGCCCCGGCGGCAACGTCGCGGATACTGTCCACCGCCGTATCGACGTCGTTGGACAGGTCCGACTTGGTGAGTACCACCACCGGCATTGCACCGCTGTCCCAGGCCGCAACGAGATAGCGCTCGACGCGCCGTGGGTTCAGGTCCTGATTCAACGAGGTCATGATGAAGGCAACGTCGACGTTGGCCGCGATCACCTGCTCGCGGTCTTCGGTTCCCGCTCGCCGGCGCACAAATTGGCTGCGCCGCGGCAGAATTTCCGCCACCGTCGCCGGCCCGTCGTGCGATGGCTCGATCAGCACCCAGTCGCCCACGGCCGGCAGCTCGCGCTGCCCCGTCGCCCGGTGAAGCATGCGGCCGGGAGCCACGCCCGTCGCCTCGCCGAACGGCGTCATGATCCGATACTCGCCGCGATGCTGGGCGATCACCCGCGCCGGCACCTGGTTGACGCCTATCTGGTCGCCGATCTCGGCGTCGCGGTCGGGCGTCCAGCCCCAGTCGACGAGGCGCTTGGTGTCGATCATCAGAACGAGCTGAGCCGCTCCACGGTGGCCGTATCCAGGCGGGTCAGCACGGCGATCAGCAAATCCACGGCCTGGTCGAAGTCGCTGCGCTGGATGATGCCGGTGTGGGCGTGGAGATAGCGCGTCGGCACGGTGATGTTCACCGACGGGCGGCCGGTGTCGTAGCGCTGGATCTCGGCGCCGTCTTCACCGTAGCCGGTGAGCACGTCCGCTTGCAGCGGAATGCCCTCTTCTTCGGCGACGGCGAAGAAAAAATCGCGTAGCTTACGGTTGGGAATCATCGAGCCGTCGAGCAGGAACATCCCCGGGCCGTCGCCGAGCCGCTCCTGCGCCTGCTCGGGCCGCGCCCCCGGATAGTCGGCCGCGACGCCCGCCTCGATCGAGATGCCGAGGTCCGGATCGGCAACGCGCACCGATGTCTGAGCGCCCCGCAAACCGATTTCTTCCTGCACCGTGGCCACCCACGAGATCCGGTTCGGCATCTCGATGCCGGCTTCGGAAATCCGCCGCGCCGCCTCCAGCATTACCGCGATGCCGACCCGGTCGTCCCAGGCCTTGGCCGCATAGCGCTCGTTGGGCAGCATCGTGAACGGACTCCATGGAGCGATCGGATCGCCCGGTCGAACTCCCAGTGCCTCGACTTCGGCGGCCGAGCGCGCCCCGACATCGAGGAAGATCTGCTCCAATGGCCACACCTGGCTGCGCTCGTTGGCCGGCGTCACGTGCACCGTGCGCAGGCCGCTCACCGCCAACACCGGCCCCTCACTACCGACGATGACCCAGCGTTGATCCGGCAGCGCCTGGCGCAGCCAACCGCCCAGCGTTTTGACCTTGATGAAGCCGTCGGACCGCACGTACTGCACCATCAGGCCGACCTCGTCGAGGTGCGCCGTAACCATGATGCGCGGTCCGTCGGCGGCGCCCGGCAACGTGGCCACCACCGAGCCGAGCCCGTCGTACTCGATCGCCGCGCCCAGCGCACCGAGCTCGCGCAGCACGATGTCGCGCACCGGACCCTCGAACCCCGACGGCCCGGGGGCGTTGGTGAGCTCTTCCATCAAGCGCGCCGTGCGGTCGAGCTGCTGGGCGGTTGCGGGGCCGACCAGAGCAAGCAGGGCGAGCAGGGCGACGAACAAGTTGGTCCTTCGATACATGTGGTTTCTCCGTTGGCGGTAGGAGGAGGGATTCTACCGGAGGGGTCAGAAGCGGCCCAGGGCAGATCCCGCTCGCCCGCTGATCAGGCCCACAAGACATCCGCGCCGTAGGCTTCGATGCGCCGGTCGTGGGTCACCAGGGTGAGACCCTCTTCGAGCGCCTGCGCGACCAGCATGCGGTCGAACGGATCGTGATGATGCGGTGCAAGCGCCCCGGCCCGCTCGGCGTGGTCGAACGTTACGGCGAGCTGCTGGAAGCCGCTCTCCTCGACACCCACCGCGAACCGATCCGGGAGTTGCAGGCGCCCGAGCGCCTGCTTGATGGCCGCTTCCCATGCCGATGCCGCACTCACGAACACTGCATCAGCGTCCGCGATGGCATCTCGAACCGCAGCAGGGATCTGCGGGCTCGCCGCTCGCCACCAGAGAAATACGTGCGTGTCGAGAAGTAAGCTCTTCTTCACGTCAGTCGGCGCTCGCTAGGTTGTTACCTGCACATGGACCAACGGATCGACCACCCGGTTACGCATCGCCGTCGCGCCCTTCGAACGCCTCGAGAAGTTCCTCGGGGAGCGGTTCGTCGAAGTCAGGCGCGATCCACACCTGGTTCTCCCAACCACCGGGGCTACGGGGCGCACCGTGCTTCGCAAACGCCGTCAGACGGGCGAGAGGTCGGCCGTGCTTGGCGATGACGATGTCTTCGCCGGCCGCCGCCCGCTCCACGAGCTTGGACAGCGATGTCTTGGCCTCGTACAGGTTGTAGATTGCCGTCGTCATAGTAGTTGACCAACCTTGACCAATATTTTACCAAACCCCGCGCTGCGTTGTCCATGTCGGACAACCGAGCACCGCAGAGGCACCGCGGACGTCGACGGAGGCTGTCCCGGGCACAGCTCCCTCATTGTCAAGGAGACGGCCGCGGCAACGGGAAATCCGGTCGGCTTTCACCCTGCCCTACCGCGCTCGCCCGCCGCCGACCATGCGTTCGAGCTCGTCGGCACTGCGGGGCAGCGCCGCGGTCAGGGTCTCAGCACCGTTTTCGGTGACCAGGATTTCGTCTTCCGTGAACACGGCGATGTCGCGGTCGTGGTTGTAGTACCACGGCTCCACGGTGAAGATCATGCCGGGCTCGAGGACGGCGTCGGGCAGGTTGGGGTCGCCGCTGGACAGCCCCAGGTGATGTCCAAAGAACAGTCCCGCCTGCATGTAGGTGCGCTCTGCGGGCGGGATGGCGGCAACACCGATGCGTTGCAACTCGGCGAGCGTCACCCCGGGGCGGACGGCCGCGATGATGGCGTCGGCCACGCCGACCTCCATCTCGAGGATGCGCCGCTGCTCGTCGGTAAACCGCCCGGAAACGGGAAAGGTTCTGCCGACGTCGCTGACGAAGTAGTCGAGCTCGGCGCCGACATCGAAGATGACCAGCTCACCGTCGTGCATGACGCGGTTGCGGCGGTCGTAATGCGAGGCGAGCACGCGCCAAGGCCACAACGAGTTCGGACCGGATTTAATGATCGACGCGAACGGGAGCCGCTGGGCGCCACGCCGCTTGAACTCCGCCTCCAACTCGCCCTCGAGCGTGCGCTCGTCGACACCGTCACGGATGAACCCGGCGGCGTGGGTGATGCCGGCCATCGTGATCGCCGCCGTGCGGCGCATGGCATCGATCTCGAGGGGCGACTTGACCATGCGCAGGCGCGCCACGGTGGCGTACGCGTTGCGCAGCGATGCCTCGGGCAGGAGGTCCGCGACCCAGGCCGCGAAGCCGAGCTCGGCGCTCCAGGACAGGAACGGCTGCAGCGAGAAGTCGGCGTCCGCAGCGGCCGTACCGAAGTCGACGTGAATCGGGCGCCCTTCGGAAGCTACCGCCGCCAACGCGCCCGCGAGCTCGTCGATCGGCCGCAGGCGTTCGATACCCGTCGCCGAGCTGATTCGCGGGTCGTCGAGCAGCGCCCTGCCCGGAAAGTCGTTGGTTCGCGACGGACTGTCGAAGCGCGGGTCGCGCGGCGGCACGAAGAGGCTGGTCCGACGCGCCTCGGCGTCGATGAGCACAACGCTGTTCGGCAGCTCGAGGCCGATGAGGTACAGGAAGTCTTCGCCGACGCGAAACGTCGTGCCGCTCGAAATTCCCTCGCCGCTCGCCGCGATGAACACGCCGCCGCCGGCGGCCGCCAGCCCGTCCATGAGCCGAATGCGACGCGCCTGATGCTCCGCCGCCGGAAAGTGCATCTCCGTCCAGTCGAAGAACGGCTCCTCCGGCGGCCGCTGCCCGACGTGCCCGGTCGCCGGCAGGACGCCGGCTCCCATGATCAGGACGGCAAGCAAAGCGTCGGGGCGCAGCATGCGAGTCATCGAATGTCTCCGGCAAATGGGTCGACGATCTCCAAACCCTCGAACGAGTAGCCCGCCTGCGTCGCCACCACAGTAGGATGCGAATCCTGACATGTACCACGTGGATACGAATTACGTGAACTCGCGGGGCCGTCAACTTGCCGACGCGCCGCACGAGTCGATCCCATCGTTGCTCTCACAGGCAAATAGGGCGCCGGCCCCCGAGATACGCCAGCGCCGCGCGTGGCGTGACGATCGGAATTCCCTCCACGGATTCCAATTCGAGCAGATGCGACTTGTCCCCCGTGACGATCAGGTCGGCGCCGGCCGCGATCGCTGTCGCAAGGATTGCGTTGTCGTCGGGATCCGTCGACAGCCGCGTGTCGGGGAGTGCGTCGACAACGATCGCCGCGGCGTCGATCGTTTCGCTCAGAGCCTGCGCGTCGGCCGGTTCGATGAAGGGACGAAGGCGCTCGTAGGCCAGAACGCGCGTTAGCTCCGCGATCTGTACTTGCGAGGTGACGAGCTGAAAATCGCCCTGCGCCCACGCTTCGTACAAGAGATCGGGCGGTGTCCCAGTTGAAATGAGGGCCGATACGAGCACATTGGTGTCAAGAACGATCAGCACGAACCCCGTCCACGGCCTCGTTGATCAGACGGCTCAACGCCTCTTGATCCACATCGGCATTGTGCTCCTTGATCCGGCGGACGGTTAATTCGAAGACGCGGCTGCGCACCGCCTCGTCCACGAACGCCGACAAACTCCCCTTCTTCATGCCGGTGCGGGCCAGGTAGGTACGCACGGTGCGGTCGGTCTCCTCCGGAATGCTCAGGTTCCAGCGAGTCATGGCATCTCTCGGCGTTTGTGTGTCTATGTGTTTATACACCTATCTTAGCTCACTCGCTGAAAAAGTGTCGATGGAACGGCACGCTGCCACTCAGTGGAACGACCAAGGCACGCGGCAGCGCTTCCCTCCCGTGAGACGGGCAGTGGCCGAGAAGTGTCCGGCGGCTACCGGTCGCGAGCCGCGAACTCGGATTTCGTGTCCTCGAGGATCGCGGCGCGATCGTCGCCCGTCAGGTGGTCGAAGGCCGAGCTTTGATCACCGCTCGCCGCATCATCGCCCTCCCGCCAACAGGCGCTCCAGCTCCCGATCCCAGTTCAGCACCACGTTGATGCGCTCTCCGCCTTCGGGAACCTGCACGACGTAGAAGTTGCCGTCGGCATCGACGTCGTAGTTGGCGTTGCGCCCACCCGCTTGCACCGCGAAGCGGCCCTCGAACAGCAGCTCCGGTGTGCCGGGTACGAATTGCGGCTGCGTGACGACAGGCAGCGCGTACATGCCCCTGCCGCTGCGGTAGAACATCTCGGTGCCGTCGACCGACCAGCGCGGCTCGCGGCCGCCGCCGATCGATACCTGCACCTCCGGCCCGCCGGCGGGGAACGGCCGCACGTACACTTCCTCGGATCCGGAGGCGTCCGACATATAGGCAATCCACTCGCCGTCGGGTGAGAAAACCGCCGACCGCTCGCTGGCTGCCGTCACCAAGAAAGGTTGAGGTGCGTCGTCACCGTCGAGCACTACCGTCCAGATATCGCGGCCGGTGTCCGGATGAACCTCGTAGTAGGCCAGCAGCCGCCCGTCGGCCGAGATATCCGTTGTCCACACGCTGCCCGCAGTAGCGGACACGAGCTCGCGCGGCTCCCCGGCGCTCTCGAGCTCTTTCCATACAAGGGTGCTATTGGCGGGAGCGCCGAAAGCGAAGGTCCGGCTATCGGCTCGCCATTGCGCTCCGTAGCCACTGACGGCACGGCTGGTGAACGCGTCGCGGTCGAGCTCGTAAACGCCAATCGTCGGGGCGAAGATAGGATCCAACGAGTCTTCCGTCAATGCCAGCCACTTGCCGTCAGGCGACAGCGCGGGATGCATGTAGTCGCCCGGTGGAAGGCCGGACAACTCCCCGACAACCCGACCGCGGCGATCGACCATTCTGACGAGCGTTGTTCCCGACGCCTGGTCGCCGGCACCGGTGTACGCCAACGTTCCAGCGGCAGAAAGGTGCCAGCGCGCGACGCTGTCGAGCAGCGCGATGCGGGTGCCGGTGAGGCGCGGCTGCTCAACATCGAAGGGCTGGGCGAAAAGCTGTTGCTCATCGACGAACAACAAGTTCCCGGTGAGGGCGTGAAACAACCCCAAAGGAGGACCCTCCACGGTGACAGCTCCGGTGTCCAACGCCACCACCTGGAGGCCGCCCGCGCCCTGCCGGGACGCAGCGAACAGGATCCGATCGCCGCCGGGTAGGAGCTGTGGGCTGGCGTGTTGTCTCTCGCCCCGATCTGTGTCGAGCGTGGTGAGGGGCACCGGCTCGCCGCCACGGGCGGGCACTCGGTACAATCCGGCACTCGCCGCCTCCAGCCCGAAGATGATCTCATCGTCTTCGGTCCAGACCGCCGAGCCGTTGGTCGACGCCACCGCGCAGATCGAGACGGGCCGGCCGCCCGCCAAGGCGACGCGCCGGAGCTCGCCGTCGGCGAAGAACCCGATCTCGGTGCCGTCGGGAGAGAAGAACGGCGCACGGCCGCTGGGGGACTCGGGAATCGGGGTAGCATCGAGCTCGTCGACACGACGGATAAAGAGTTGCTCGCCGGCCTCCGTCGCCGCCAGGTACACGATCGTCCGACCGTCGGGAGACACGGCGAACGGCGGGCTTTGAAAATTCACAAGCTCGGGCTGGCCGCGGGTGATCGAAAACCGAACGATCCCGGCATCAGCGGAACCTTCGGGGCGCAGCACCCACGCCGCGATGGCGATTACGATCGCGATGGCGGCCAGCGCCCACGGCAAGATGCCGCCGACCCTGGAGCTCGGGGCCCCGCCGGGCCCGCCTACCTGGGCCGCCGCCACTCCCGGAGCCGCAGCATCGGCGGCGGGCGACGGGACACCGACAGGCCCGGTGTTCTGATCCGCGGCGGCCCGTAGATCAACCACCAGGTCGTCGGCGTGCTGATAACGACTCTCCGGCTCCTTCGCCAGGCACTTCCGCGCGATCCGGGCAAGCTCGGCGGGCATCGTGCCGGTGGCCTGGGTGAGATCGGTCGGTTCCTCGTGGAGGATCTTCGCCAGCGTGTCGGGCACGCTCTGACCGGCAAAAGCCTTGGCGCCGGTGACCGCCTCGTACAGCACGCAGCCGAAAGCGAAGATGTCGGCACGCCGATCGACCGGCCTGCCTTCCACCTGCTCGGGCGACATGTATCCGGCGGTGCCCATTACCTGCCCGGCCATAGTGCCGAGCATGGTGGGCGACATCGACGCGTCGACCCCGCCCGTTGCCGGCTCGGTGAGCTTGGCGAGGCCGAAGTCCAAAACCTTGGCGTGGCCCTGTTGGGTCACGAAGATATTGGCCGGCTTGAGGTCGCGGTGCACGATGCCGGCCTCGTGAGCGGCCGCCAGCGCCTCTGCAACCGCGGCTGCGAGGCTCGTGGCTTTCTTGATCGGCAGCGCACCTTGGGAAAGGCGGGTGTCGAGCGCTTCGCCCTCGAGGTATTCCTGCACGATGTAGTGCACTCCGCCGACCGGCACCGTACTCGCCGCCATGTTCGGATCGGTATTCCCCTCCGTCGCAGCGGCGGCCGGCCCCTCCTCGAAGCCGATGTCGTGGACCACCGCTATGTGCGGATGGTTCAGCGCCGCCGCGGCGCGCGCCTCCTGCTCGAAGCGCGCCAGACGCTCCGGATCGGCGGCGAACTCCGCCGGCAACACCTTGATCGCTACCTTGCGGCCCAGGCGGGTGTCCTCACCGAGGTACACCTCACCCATACCGCCGGCGCCGAGTGGCTCGAGAATCTTGTACGGACCGAGTTGATCGTCTGCGTTCATGGCGAAGCAACTCTACAAGAAAAAATGCGCCCATTCATTGCTGTCGGCCTGTGATCACGTTATCTCGCCGACGGCCGGCGGCGAGCCGCGAAATCGGATTTCGTGTCCTCGAGGATCTCGAGGATGGCGGCGCGATCGTCCCCCGAGAGATGGTCGAAGTCGGCGCTGATGTCGCGGCCGTTCAGCACCTCGTCGAGGCGCCGGTACACGTAGCCCCGCGACACATCGGGCAGCGCATCGAAGGCCTCCGAGTAAATCAGGTAGCTGCACGGGTAGCGGAACAGCCGGCGGGTGAGGTCGAGGTGGCGGAGCGAGCGGCCGCGCGTGTCGTCGGGGCCGAGACCCTCGAAGTGTTCGCGGAAGCCGGAGGTCCCGACTATGGGGTCGTGCAGCGGCGCTTCGCCCGACAGCAGCAGGGCGCCGACCAGCGGCTCGGCGATGCTCTCGATTTGCTCGCGCGCGGCGGCGGACACGAAGTCCTCGTCGAGGCCCCTCTCGCGGTTCTGCACGCTCTCGTTGTGCAGCACCCGGCGGGTGTCCCAGTTTACCCGGGTGATCACGTTCTGTACCGATGTCTGGTGCTCGAGCACCAGCAGCGCCACGATGTCGCTGTGGCCGCTGAGATACGGGTCGGTGTTCACGAGACCGGTCAGATCGGTAACGTTGCCGGTTGCCGCCAGATCGAGGCTCGCCGCCTGGGCTGCGCTCCGGATGATCAGGTTGCCCATGTGCACATCGTCGCCGTGTGTACCGGTGACGTACCAGCCGCCCCAACGCCTGCGGAGAGGACTCTGATCGGTGGTCAGAAACCACCCCTCGTGCGAGGCGAGCGCACCGGTCTCGCCGATGAAGCCGGAGCCCACCAGGTGCCGCGGCACGCCGCCGCCGGTCAAGGCATAGGTGTCGTGGCACTCCAGGCAACGAATCGTGCGGCGCTCGAAACGGGGAGTTACGGCGGCGTCTTGCTCCAGCGTATAGAAGACGGCCCCCAGCTTCGGATCCACGGAAGAGATTTCGATGAGGCCGCCCTGCACCCAGGCCACGTAGGCGTCGTCGTTGAAGTAGATGACCCGCGGCGTTGCCGGCGAGATCTTGTCCACCTGCAGGCTGGTCTTGGAAAACACCAGCATTTGCGAGGCGACGTCGATGTCGAGAGCTTCGAGCAGCGACGCCAGGTAGCCGCCCCGGGCGTCGAAGCGCAGGCTCACGTCGCCGGCGTCGATTCTGTCCTGCAGCCGGGCGACGGCGTCGGTCGGCGTGCTCGCCTCGTACTGAATGACCTCGTACTCGCGGTCATAACGGCGCTGTAGCGCGGCGACAGCGAGGGTCGGCAGCAGACAGGCGACAATCAGCGTGGCATATGCGGACTTGGGCACGACGCAATTCTACGCTGTCGACCGACTCGCCCACACCGGAGCACCGGCCGCCGATCGTTACCGGGTCCGAAACGTCGCGGAGACATGCAGACTAGACCCGTTTGCTCTCGGCGCGGCTAGCGGATATCCACCACACCCACACCGCCCTGCACCCGGATCGTGGTGCCGAACGGCGCCGAGATGCGGATCAGGTCGTCGAGTATCTTGCCCGACAGCTCCTCGTCGGCGGGCAGCGGCCGGCCCCGTACCCAGGCGGGGGCGCCGAACTGCAGGGAGATCGGGTGCAACTCTATGGATACCAGCTCCCCGCCGCGGAAGGTCGGCATGGCGATGACCGACTCCCAGATCCGGGGCTGCGACGGAAAGCTGCGCGTGCCGCCCGCGTAGCGGCTGTCGTTGAAGTCGGCGACGTGGGCGTCGGCGCCCAGGTCGTAGGTCTGGTAGTTCTCGGCGGGCAGCCGCAGCAGCGTTTCGTTCTGGAAAATGAAGTCGCCGAGGCTGTAGAAGATCGGCTTGCCCTCGTAAATCTCGACGCCCCGCAACATGTGGGGACCGTGGCCCACGAACACGTCGGCGCCGGCATCGACCATGGCACGCGCGAAGGTCACCAGAAACTCGGCCGGGGCCATGCGCTCGGCGCCGCTCTCGTGGGCGTGGATGGTAACGATCACGTAGTCGGCGAGCTGCTTGGCGTTGCGCACGACGGCGGCTATCGCGGCCATGTCGTCCTCGTTCGGGGTCGTGTGGCGAGCCAAGCTGTCGCCGACCACAAACGTCTCGCCCGAAAAACGCAGGCGCTGCGAATCCTCCGGCACCTGCTGGCCGAGGGCCATCGCCGCGGCACGCAGCTTCGCCATGGCGTCGGGCGTCACCATGCGGGTGGTGGTGAACCGCAGCGGACTCAGTCCCGGCCGCGGCGGAATGTCGCCGCGTGAGCGCCCGGCCACGGAGTGGGCCGTGAACGTCGACGCCATCGAGATCAGCGCCACCCGGGCCTTCGCGGTCTCGAGAAACTTCGCCTCGCGCGCCGCCGCCAGGCTATCGCCGGCACCGGCGCCCACCAGGCCGGCGTCGCGAGCGTGCTGCATGGTGAGCCGCATGCCGTCGACGCCGTAGTCGCCGGTGTGGTTGTTGGCCAGCGCCACCAGGTCGAAACCGGCCCACGCCAGCTCCCCGGCCATCGCCGGGTCGGCCCGCATCCAGGTACCGCCCGACTGGTGGGCCGGGTACACCTCATAGTCGTGGAGCTGCACCTCGAGGTTCGTAAACGCCACGTCGGCGCCGCGAATCATGTCGATCATCTCGAGGTAGGCCGGCTCCTCGTACACGGAAAGGGCGCGCGTGATGATCGAGTCGCCGGTGAGCGCCATGGTGAAGTCGGGCGCGGCGGCTTGCGAGCCCGGGGCCGTCGACATGGGGCCGGGCGCGGCCGCTGCGGGGAAGCCACCGGCAGGAACACCGGTCGCCAGTAGCAAACACACAAATAAAGACGTGGTGCGCAACATCATTCCAGGGCCTCCTCCACTTCCGCGGCAACCGCCGCCGCCAGCTCGCCGCACTCCTCCAGCACGCCGGAGAGGGTGGCGCGCGTCTCGGCATCGAAATCTTCGTCGGTGATCTGCGGCAGGTTGATGCGCACGTTGTAGGCCGCGGCCTGGGCTCCGGCGTGGGCCAGCAGCGCTCCGGTGCCGACGTCGGACACCATGTTGGGGTCGGCGATCGGGGCGATCTCGGCACAAAGCTGCAGGGCATCGCGACACTGCTCCACCGTCGCCAGCGGCACGCTGGTGGCTACCTTGTAGCCCTCCTGCATGGCGCCGGCGCGTTCCTCGCGCTCGGCCTCGGTGTCCTGCGGCATACGCATGGCCTCGAGCACCGAGTCGAAGGCCGCGGTGTCCTCGTCGACACCGCGGATAAGCGCGTCTTTGACGGCCTGGCCCCTGTCGGCGATCGCGCTGAGCGTGTCGTACTGCTCGTCGTACTCGCCCTTGCTGGCGCTCAGGTTGGCCACCATGGCGGCCAGGGCGCCACCGAGGGCGCCGGCGAGCGCCGCCACCGAGCCGCCGCCGGGAGCCGCGGAGTCGCGCGAGACCTCGTCGACAAAGTCGTACGTCGGGCGCTGCACCAGCGGCCCGTCGACCTTCGGCATGCCGAGAACCTTCTCCTCGGTCTCGAAAGGCGCCACGTCGCGCAGACCGAGCGACTGGATGGCGGTCTCGACGAGATCCGGCACCGGGATGCCGGTCGACTTGCGCATTCGCCGCAGGTAATAAACGGCCGACTGCCGCATCGCCTCGTACGGGACCACGCCGACGATCTCGGAACCGGTGATCACGATGCCCCGCTTGCTCGCCTCCTCGCGGGCCGCCTCCAGCACCTCGTGCGCCGGGCTCACCTTGTAGTTGTTCAGGTTGATGCTGATCTGCGCCCGCTTGTAATCGTCGACCACCCAGCCGATGGCCTTGACGTCCTTGAAACGTCCGTCGTCGAACACCGGCCCGGTGGGATTCTCGGGATCGATGCCGAGGGCTTCGTAGCGCTCCCGCAGGTCGCCGCCGTGTTCCTTCGCGTAGTGCTCCTCGAGCGCCGCGAAAGAGTCGCCGACAAAGTCGCAGGGGCCGCACGGGTAAGTGCCGTCCTCCGGAAAGCGCACGATCTCGCCTTTGTAATAGAAGGGCTCGATGTTGCCGGTACGCTTCCAGCGACCGCGCTCGCGGAGGGCATAGGCGATCTCGTTGGCGTACTTACGCTCGGTGGTGTTCAGGTCGATGTTGTAGGCGATCAGGAACTCGCGCGCCCCGACCGCGGTGACGCCGGCCTCGGGGTTGAACACGGCGGCACCGAAATCGGGCTTCCACTCGGGGTCGTTGAGCTTCTCCTCGAGGCCCTCGTACTCGCCGGCGCGCACGCGCGACAGGTTCTGCCGCTGTGGCTGCAGCGCCGCATGCTCGTACAGGTACACGGGGATCGCGAGCTCCTCGCCGATGCGTTTGCCGACCTGCCGGGCGATGTCGACACAGTCGTCCATCGTCACGCCGGCAACCGGCACGAAGGGAACCACGTCGGTGGCGCCGAAGCGTGGGTGTGAGCCGTGGTGGCGGCGCATGTCGATGAGCTGCGCGGCGCGCTGCACGGCCAAGAATGCCGCTTCCGCGGCATCTTCGGGCGAGCCCACGAAGGTGACCACGGTGCGGTTGGTATCGGCGCCCGGATCCACATCCAGGAGCTGCACGCCGGCCACCGTCTCAATGGTGTCGGTGATCTCCTTGATGACCCCTTCGTCGCGCCCCTCGGAGAAGTTGGGCACGCACTCGACGATCCGCTCCATGA
>CBDUXW010000010.1:0-17399 GCA_965371275.1 uncultured bacterium
GTGAGCAGCACGCCAAACAGCAGACCGGCGGCGGTGGGGACGGTGCGCCGCGCAAGTTCCCGGAAAGATCTCATGGGCTGCCCTTGGCGCGAATCTCGCGATCCTTCAGCGCCAACTCGATGAGCAGCTCTTCGAGCTCGGCGGCGTAGAGCTCGGAATCCATGGAGTCCTTCATGAGCTTCAGCTCTTCGATTTGCCGTGTCAGACGGCGTTTCGCGTCGAGCAGTGCGTTCATCTCGGGGTCGTCGGTAGCGGCCACGGTTACCGCGGCGTCGCTGTCCAGAAACAGGCCGCGCGCGAAGCCGCCGTCGGCATCGACCATGTCGGGCTCGTGGCTGGCTTCGCCGTCGCCGTTGTCGTCGATTTGCGACGTTTCGGTGAGCATGCGACCGTCATCTTCGTAGAACCGTTGCACTTCGAGGCTGGCGTAGCTGTATGCCTCGAGGAGAGAAACCCGCTCGTTCTTGTCGAGATCGGCGACCTCGGCCGAGTAGGCCTCGACGAAGAAGCGCGGAAACACGGTTTGATTGTTCTGTGCGGCATCACGGGTTGCGGTGACGATCGCCCGGTTAGGGCCGGACAACACGGCAACGAAGTCGCCGCTGGCGCTGGCGGTGTTGATGAAGGCGACGCGCTGGGTGACAAAACGATCCAGCAACGCGCCGTATTCGACGGCGTTCAAATCACGCCCCGGAATGTTGAACTTCGATTGCCCGCCGCTGCCGCTCCCATGGCCGATCAAGACGATGTAGATCTCGTCGTCCGGTGCCGTGTTGTCCGCCAATGTATGGAGCGTGAGCTCGACGTTTTCGCGGGTCGAACGTGCCGTGATCCGGTCGGGGGCCATCTCGGGGCGCTCGCCGAGATACGTAATTTGCTCCTCGGCGAGCCCGAGATCGTCGCGGGCGGCGTCGACGAGCTGCAACGCCCAGCGGTGAAACACCTCACGATAGGTCTCGTCGCCGGCGGCGCCGACGATCACCACGAGGTGGCTGCGGCCGGCAGGAGCGAGTGATGGGTGATCGGCAGCCACGGCGCCGGCGGGACTCGTGGCCAGGACGAGCAGCAAGGCCGCGCCGAAGACATACGACTGCAATCGCCCCCATGGGCGAAGGGTAGACGTCATCACGCCAGCCCTTTCCACTTGCGGTAGCTCCACTCCGTGCCGACCAGGCCGACGAGGAGGAAGAACACCAGCGGCATGTCCCACAGGTCCTTGACCTCGATAACCGTGGTGCCGCCTTCGGAATGGCGCAGGTCGTCGGGAAGCTCATCGACGTTCTGCGGTGTGTACCACCGGCCGCCGGTCTCCTCGGCGACACGCTCGAGGAGCGACGTCCGGCGCTCGGCCGCGAACGCTTCGGTCGATAGTTCCGCGACGTCGATGTAGGCGCTGCCCAGACCCAGATCTTCGCCGCCGAGCGTCGCCTGCACGCCGATCTGATGAAACCCCTGTTCTTCCGGAATGAAGGAGGCCTCGTACTCGCCGTCGGCGTCGATCGTCCAGTCGAGTGGCAACTCGCGCGTAAGCCCGCTGGGAGCGGTAATCGTGGCGATGACGCCGGCATTGTTGACCTCGATGAAGGTTTCATCGAGAACGGTGGCCGTCACCGTTACCGGCGCGCCGGGGGCGAATCGGTCGACCACCGTGGCGACGTCGACCGTTTCCGGTACGTCATTCACCAACCAACGCATGATCTGTTGCCACAGTGTCTCGTGCGTCATGTCTTCGAGTGGGATGTCGAAGGCCATCTGCCAGTACCAAGGGTTCACCGGTGTGAACACGAGCGCCTTGCCGCGCCCGAAACGATGAAACGCCAGGACCACCTGAGGGTCTTCGAGGTCGTCGGAACCGCCTTCCAGTATCGTCACGGCGCCGGGCTTGGCCCCGGCGAGTCGATTGACGATGCCGAGTGTCGGCAACGTGGCCCAGTGCCGCAGGCTGTCGTCGACGCTGTCCGCCATCTGGGTTACCGGGTGGGTGCGGCCGAAGAGCGTCGGCATAATCGCGAGCTCGGCGTAGAACGGGTTGTCGCTGCCGGCGAACGGCGGCTCGAGGATCACCGGTAACACGTCCGCCACCGGGGTGTCGGCCCAGCCGCCCTCGCCGAACGAGTTGCGGCCGCCCAGCATCAGAAGCCCACCGCCGCGCTGGCTGACGAAATCGTGGATCATTTGCCGTTGGTCGGCGGTGAAAAAATCCGCCTCCCAGCTACCGACGATCAACGCTTTGTACTGGAAGAGCTCTTCGCGGGTCGTGGGGAAGCCGCCGGCGAGCTCCTCCTCATCGGCGAACCCCATGCGGTGGAACTTGTTCTCCGCCATGCGCATGAACACGCCGAGCGTGATGTTCTCGTCCTCGTCGACGGCGAAGTCGCGAATGAAGCCGACACGATCGGAGGGTTCGCCCTCGATGTACAGGACCCTGTCGCGACGGTCCTGCACGATGATGAGCACCTCGCGCTCGTTGTTTTCACGCACCATCTCGCCCTCCTCCGCAGCGATACGGAAGCGATACAGGTGCGGTCCCTCCTCGGTGACGGTGAATTGGGCCTTGACGACCGTCGAATCGCCCTGGCGCGGCAGCTCGATTTCTTCCGTACCAACGACACCCTCGGGGCCTTCAACCAGGAGCAGTACCTGAGCGCCGCCGAAACCCTTGTGCTCGATGACGACGTCGGCGGCGATTTGCGAACCCGCCAGCACGTTGCGTGGCGCCGCGACACTGGCGACCTCGATATCACGGTCGAAACGCTCGGCGCCGACGCCGACCGGGAACACCGGCACCGAGCTGGCGCGCAGTGCCTGCAACGGTCCGGACAGACCCTCGATCGAGTTGTCGGCGCCGTCGGTGACCACGACGATGCCGGACAGCGGCACGGCTGCAAGCTCCTGCTGCGCGAACTCCAGGGCGCCGCCGAGGTGGGTTTGCCGGCCACCGAAGGTGAGCTCCTCGAGCCCGGTGATCCGCTCCACGCTGTCGGAAAAGCGGAAATAACGCAGCTTGAAGCGTTCCGACAGCGCCGATATCAGGGCGCTGTCGGGATTGCCGAAGACCTCGTGGACGAAGTCGCTGCGCGGTTGGGTTCCTTCGCCGCCGTAGTCGGTGATGCGCATGCTGCGCGAGTCGTCGATGACGATGCCCACGAAGTTTTCCTGAGGCACCGCTGTGGACACGACGAGAGAGGGCTGCAGCAGGAGGAACAGAAGCAGCGCGAAGATCGCAATGCGAAGCCCGGTGAGGATCCCCCGATCCAAGGCCGTGCTCTTGGCGCGAACGCCCGAATAGCGCAGCAGGACCGGCACGGCGACGACGGCGAGAGCGGCGGCGGCGGCGAACGAAGGCCAGCCGGCCGCCAGGACGAACTCGCCCTGGTCGAACACGTAGGAGCTGTACTTGAAGAAGAACTCGAACACGGCTAGTGGCTCATCGCGTAAATGATCGCGTTGATCGCGAGCTGGTAGGCGAAAGTCGACAGGTCCAGCGGATAAAACGGATCTTCAGCCCACTCCCAGGCATCACCGAGGTCCGTGTTCCAGTTGATCAATACGAGGAGGCGTCCGTCGTCGTCGAAGATCGCGCGTACGTAGGGCGTGTAACCGTCTTTTTCCCAGGTGTTGCCCCCGTACCAGGCGTAGCCTACCTGCGGTACCTGCTTGATCTCGTCGATCACGTAAAAGGCGCTGAACAAGGGGTGATCGAGGGGTAGTTCGACGATGTCGTACTCGGGCAGAACCTTGTGGATCTCGACCTCGAAGTTGTCCCACTCCCAGGTGCCCCAGAAGTCGTCGATGAACAGGAAACCGCCGGCGAACAGATAACTGCGCAGCGCTTCGACCTCCGGGGGAGTCAGCTGCATGTAGCCGACCTCGAGGGCATACAAGAATGGATAGCGGCGGATATCCGGGTCCGTCAGCATGACGGCGTTTTCGGACTCGTAGGCGTCGATATTGGTCAGTCGCTTCAGCCCCCAGAGGAACTGGATGTCGGCCTTGGGATAATCCGTTGCCCAGCTACCGCGCCGACCGCGACGGCCCCAGCTCGAGTAGATGGCACGTGTGAAGTAGAACTCGTGCATGCCGTCGCTCGGCCCGTAGAGGCTACGGAAATCGGCGTAACTTTGTTGTGCGAGGGGGCCGGAAGCGGGCTCCGTCAAGGGCGGCGGCGCGGAGGCCCGGGGTGCGGCGGTCCGCGGAATCGGGGCGCCCGTCAGAAACGCGTGGGCGAGCCCGCCGGCGAGCAGATACCCAGCCGTAACGCTCGCCAAGATCCATTTGGGCTGCCGAAGCCGCACTGTTCCATTACCGCCGCTGGGGAGGTTCATGATCTGCCACCCGTGCCTCGAGGGCCGCTTCGAGGCGCCGTTTCTATCATATCGTGCCGCCAGATGGCCTGAAACAGCAGCTCCGGCCGGCTCGATGCCGCGATGCCGACCACCGTAGTCCATCCTACACTCGCGCCGATGCTATCCTCGAATTCTCCGTAGCAGAGTTCTTCAACTCTCTCTTAAGACACCCAAAAGGGCCGAATGGACGACGAGATCAGGGTTCGATTCCTGATTTGCACCAACTGCGAGATCGTCATTCCCGCCGCTGAAGTCGAGCGCGCCGAGCACGACTTCGATACCGACGACGGCGATCTGCTGGTGGTCGTCGACTTCCACTGCCCGAAATGCCGTACGAAGCTGGCAAGCTGGGGAACGCAGTAGGTGGGCTACGCGCGGGGTCAGCGGATGAGGAGGATCCGCTGATTTATCGGATATAGCCACTCGACGCCGCGCGCGGTGACGATGGCGTCGTCTTCCAGCGGGATGCGCACTTTGCTGCCGCCCCATTCGTCGGCGGGGGTGTATGCGAAGAGCTCGATCGAGAACAAGTTGCCGGGGCGGATCTCGTACTGCAGCCGCGTCGGGTTGAACCACGCGATCGACGGCCCGACCCCGTGACCGAGGTTGCCGACCGAGTGGCAGCCGATGATGACCTCCGTAGCAGGCGTATCGTCGGGCCGATTAAACTCGGCCATCATGGAAAATCCGGCCGCGGCGATCTCGTCGTTGAGCATCTCGAGCATGTCGGCTGCCGTGCGCCCCGGCTTGATGGTGCGTCGGATCACGTCGCGCACGGCCATCGCCTGGTCGAAGGCGTACTGGATTCCCGGTGGTGCCGCCGTCTCGCCGTCGCGCAGCACATAGGCGATGCGCTTCATGTCCGTGTAGAAGTTCATCAAGCCGACGCCCCAGTCGATCATCAGCAGGTCGCCGCGTTGAATGATTCGGCTGCTCGACGTCGCTTCAATTCCGTTCGGCCCGGTGATGTATACGGATGGCATGTCGAACGAAGATCCGAGCCCTCGTTCGAGCAATTGGTCCTGCATCCACCAGGCGACATCTTCGAGCGCCGTCACGCCGGGGGTGATGACCTCGTTCGAGAACGCACGCTCGGCGATATTGCGGGAAATCTCGCCGGCCTGGCCGAAGACGATGATCTCGGTGGCTACACGGCGTGAGCGGAAGTCGGACACGAGCTTCTCGGCGGAAACCAAGCGCGAGGCGTAGGGCTCGCCGAGCGTGTCGATGAGCGTCGTGTAGCTGGTGTGCGAAAGGCCGTCGGCGGCGCCGATGCTCTTCGACATGTTCACGCCGATACGCTGCGGATCGCGCTGGGCGACGAAGTCGCGCAGATCGAAGCTGTCGGTGACGATGTCGTAGGCGCCGTTCTCGACGAGCAGGTAGCCGCTGATGCCGAGCGCGGCGCGCTCGATACGGCTCTCACCGCGGTCGGTGAAGATGTAGTAGCCGACGCTGCCCACGTAACCGCGGCCGAGATCTTCGTACAGGGGGTCGAGAAGGCCCTCCCTGTTGACTGTGATCCACATATCGATGCCGTTCTCGCGCATCGCCTCGGGAAGCACGAGATCGAACTTGTCGCGGCGAATTTGCGCCATCATCTCCCAGCGGCGGCGGGCCTCTTGCGGGGCGGCGGACAGGGCGACGTCAGTGACCAGCAGGCATCCCAGGATCGAGCAGGCCAGAATGCGACCGGCTCGGCGAATGAACGGCGACGAGAGCATCAGTACCTCCGGGGCAGAGAAACAATTGACCGTGGGTCGCTACAGCAGCGCGGAGCGCGACCTACGCAGCGTGCCACTGCTACACTCGCGTTCGCAACAAGGAGACAGTCATGAAACTTGCGCACACCATGATCCGCGTCCGCGATCTCGGCCGATCGCTCGATTTCTACACGACCTTCATGGGTCTACGGGAGGTTCGCCGTAAAGACCTCGGCGACGCCGAGCTGGTGTTTCTGGCCGATGCCGACGAGCGCCACCACATCGAGCTGACCTGGAACAAGGATGGTCGCGACTACGAGCTCGGCAGCCAGTTCGGCCACCTGGCCTTCTTTACCGAAGATCTCGAGGCCGTCGTCGAGCAGGTCGAGGCCAGCGGCTGGGACTACAGGCGCAGCCGCCCCGAGACCGGCTCCAAGTACATCTTTATCAAGGATCCCGACGGCTACGACATCGAGATCCTACAGACGGGCTGACGGGCGTCGTTCGAGTGGCAGGGTGCGGGTAGGCGCCGCGGCGCCGCGATTCGTCGCGAAATTCCTGCTCGCAGCCCTACTAGGCGGTCACCGACTCCGAGGCCGTCACGTGCGCGAACGGGTCCGGTCCCATGACTCGTTGCGGCCGTTCGACGGCGTGGGCGGCAGCGAGCGATTCCCGCGCATTTTGTTCGATGGCGTCGTAGTCACGGTCAGCGATGGCCTTCGCCGTGAACAAGGTAGCCACGAAGCCGACGCCCCACACGCCGGCGCTGATCCAGTCGCCGACGTTGTCGACGTCGACGCCGCTGGTCGGCACGATGCGCAAGAAAGGTAAGGGGCCGAGTGTCGACCTGACATAGCGCGGTCCGCCGGCCGGGCAAGGAAACAGCTTCTGGAGCTGCGCCCCGGCGCAATGGGCCTGCAACATCTCGGTGGGCGTGTTGGTGCCGGGCATCGCGGCGACGCCCATGTTGGCGGCCTCGCGAATCACGGCGCTGTCGACGACCGGAGAGACGATGAAGCGGGCCCCCGCTTCGGCGGCCCGTCGAGCGTCGTCGGCCGTCAGGACGGTGCCCGCGCCGACTACCAGGTCGTCACGCTTGGCGAATTCCTCGATGAGCTCGAAGGGGCCGGGGCATCCGAGCGTGAACTCGATGACGCGGAAGCCGCCGCGCACCGCGGCGTCCATGGCGTCGTGGGCGACCTGCTGGTCGTTGGTCCGCAGGATCGCTACGGCGCGTTCTTCCCACAGTTTCTCGACAAAGGCTTCCGGGCTCATGGCCTCTCCGTTCGTCAGCTCAGCGCCGGCGACATGGGGAACTGTTCGACGCGGTGGATCCACTCACGCAACGGTGCATGGCGATCACTCAGGGGCATGTTATCAACAAGGACTGTGTGGAACAGGTGCGGATCGTCTTCCGACCGTGGAAACGCCGCAAACCGCAGGAATGGATGGGCGATGATGTCGGCGGCGGAGAACTCGCCCATGAGGTAGTCACGGCCGTCCAGCAACGCCGTGAATACGTCCAGATGGGCGAGCATCTCGGCGCTCCAGGCGAGAATCCTGGCCTGGTCGGGAGACTCTTTGCCCAACTCCGCCTCGATTGCGTTGGGCGGCACTTTCCATACCCGGTTGAACCAGTCGATGAACAGCTCGACCTCGGCGTGACGCGCGCGGTCGTCGGGATACAACGGCGGTTCCGGGAAGCGCTCGTCGAGATGTCGGACGATCACCGGCGAGTCGCAGACGATCTCGCCGTCATGGTCGATGACCGGCACCAACGACTGACCGCTGATCTCGCGAATCGTCGACCGGTCGTCAACGGGAACGCCGACGTATTCGGCTTCCAAGCCTTTGTGGGCGATCGCCATTTGCACTCGTTCCATGTTGGTCGAGTAGGGAAACCCATATAGGCGAATCATTGTTTTCCCTCGTGTCGCTCTCGCCCGCTGTCGAGGTGCGTTCGTTCACCTCGATGCCGTGGGGCGTGGGCCATCGGGCCTGGTCCGGAGAGCATACCCGGTCAGCTCCACATAGCCACTTCCCGTCAGCGAGCGGGGACCGTCGTTATTCGTGGCGCCCCTCTGCCCGGCGGTGGGGTCGACGGTGCCGCGTACCTGGACGGCGCCTTCCCAGTAACGGAACGTGAGGTCGAGCTCTTGCTGCCGCAGATACGGCTCGACCTGCAGCGACAGACCGTGAGCCGGGATCGAGATCGTCCAGGCGGCGGGATACTCGGTGTCGTCGATCGGACTGTTCCAGGTCCGAACGACCGTTAGCTCGACATCGCCGGCCGCGAGGCTGACGGTCGCTCCGTTCGGCGCGACGAGGACGCCGGCGCTGTGCGGCGATGGACCGCCGTCCGACTGCCTGAGCTGATAGAAGATCAGCTCGGTGTCGTCATCGAGTTGTAGAGCGAACCAATCCCAGCCCACCTGATTCGACTCGAGGGCGCTGGTACTCCACTCGCGGTCGAGCCAGCTGTCGCCGTCGACTTGATAGGTCCCATCGCCGACGCGTATCGAGCCCGCCGTGCGCAGGCGTGTGAACGAGTAATAGTACGAGGCGTTGCCCGGACTCGATCCCTTCCGGCTCAGGCCGCGGTCGCCCTGCAAAATCAGCGGCTTCGTCGGCTCGACGAGCAGATCGATGGCGACGTCGTCTCCCGAGTCGCCGCCGGGGCCGGTGCGATGGTGCGCGCGTAGGCGCAGGGGGAAAGGTTCGTCGCCCACCTGCTCGAGGCTCCAGTCGTCGAGCCACACGCGCCACGGTCGGGCCTGAGCGCCCGCCAGGCCGAGGGCGCCGCGGTTGAAGCGGTCGAAAGCATAGAAGCGCTCGCCGGCGACGTCGGTGAGCGCGAAGTGCGCCATGTAAAGATCTCGTGCCGCCCAGGCCGAGGAACGCTGGATTTGCAGCGTCGGCGGCGCCAGTGCCGTTCGGAAGATGGTGAGTTGATATCCGAATCGGCGCCCGTCGTCCGCTTGCAGGTTGCCGGTGAAGTACCACCACTCGGTGCGGAAGCCGAGGTGCGGCCCGTGATCGGCGGGAAACGTGAACTCGCGTCCCGCGATGGCGCGCTCGAAGCCCGGCTGGGCCTCGCCGCCCAATACGTCGGCGACCTGCAGTCGCGGTGTCGGCGGGGCCGAGGCTGAAGGGGCGCAGGCGACACCGGCGGCCGCGGCGATCGCCGCGAACAGACTCCACAACGGTGCGTAGGCGCGGTTCATTCTTCTCTCAGGGCCGCAGCCGGCTGGGTGCGTGACATGCGCAGCGCCGGGTATAGACCGGCGAGGAGCGCGGCGAGCAGGGCCAGCGCGAATGCTTGCAACAGAATGCCCGGCGCGACGCTCATGTCCAGCGTCCAGCCGAACGAGCGCCGATTGATGACGAAGATCATGAGGGCCGCCAAGGACAGGCCGACAGGCAGCGCGAAGCAGCCGGAAACGACGCCCATGAGCCCCGATTGAGAAACGAGAAGGCGCCACACCTCGCGCGGCGTCAGGCCGAGGGCGCGCAGCACGCCGATTTCTTTCGTGCGCTCGAGTTGCAGCGACATGAGCGCGCTCAGGACGCCGAGAAATGCGACCAGCGTCACCAGGAGTCGCAGCACGCCGGTGATCAGAAAGGTCCGATCGAACACCTCGAGCGATGCTTGGCGCAGCGCCCGGTTGGACCGGATGATCACCTGTCGATCGCCCAGCGCCGTACGGATCGCCGAGCGCACGGCGGCCAGGTCGGCGTCGCTGCCGGCGTACACGGAAAAAGCGGAGATCGTCGGATCGTTCCAGTGGCGGTCGTAGGTCGACCGGCTCATGGCCACCAGGCCTTCCTCCGAAGCGAAGTTGTAGTAAATGCCGGCGACGGCGAATCGCTGCGCCCCCGAGTCGGTGGCAAGGGTGACCGTGTCACCCACGCCGAGGCCGCGACGGTAAGCGTACGGCTCGGTGAGCAGCACGGCGTCGTCGTCGGCGAACCGCGCCCATGCCTCGCCGGGGTCACCTTCCTTGAAGTCGAAGCTGCTATGGGAGCGATCGTCGATGTCGAAAACGAAGAGTCGAGTGCGTCCTCCATCCGCCTCGGGGAGGTCGACGCCGCGAAGCGTGCTGAGGTGCTCGATCCCGGGAATGTTCTGGAGTGCGGTGACGGTTGCGGCGTCGACCGTCAGGTGGCCTTGCGAAGATCCGGTGCCGGGTGGAGCAACGTACAGATCGGCGGCGAGCACGTTGTCGAGCCAGCGAACCACGGTGCCGCGAAAACTGTCGATCATTACGCCGACGCCGATAATTACCGATACCGCGATCATGAGGGCGGCGATGGCAACGGCGGTGCGGCTCAGGGAGGCGACGACGCCGCGTGTGGCGATACGCCCGAGCGGCCCGAACGCCAGGGCCATCGGCGGGGTGGCGGCGCGCATGGCGACGACGACAACGCCGGGCGTGAGCAAGGCGAAGCCGAGGACGGTCAGGAAAAGCGCTGCGAAGCTGAGGACGAGATCGCGTTGCGCGACGGCGAGCAGTACGCCTCCCGCGATCAGCAGCACACCCCCGAGAAGGGCGAGGCGGCCGACGTTGCGGCGTGCCTGCGCCTCGAGGTGAGAGCGCATGAGCACGGCGCGCGGCGGTGCCGAGGTGGCCTCGATCGCCGGCGCCAGCGCGGCGAGCAGCGTTCCGCCTACACCGAGAGCCAGTCCCTTCAGGAGCGACGCCGGCGCCACCGCCAGCTCACGCACGCTCACCACGAAATAGAGATCGTTGATCGTGCGGGTCACCAGGTGAACCAAAAACGAGCCTATGAACACGCCGCCCATAACGCCGAGCAGCGTACCGAGAACGCCGATCACCGCGGCCTCCGCGAGAACCACCTGGAAGACTTCGGCGCGCGTAACCCCGATGGCGCGCAGCATGCCGATCAGCGGGCGCCTCTGGACGACGGAAAACGACATCGTGTTGTAGACCAGGAACACGCCGCACAGCAAAGCCAAGAGGCTGAGAGCCGCCAGGTTCACGCGGAAGGCGCGTGTCATCTGCAGCGTCGTATCGATACGCGCCGCCGCCGTCGTCAGAGTGGCGGCGGGCGGGAGGGCGTCTTGCACCCTCGCCAGCGCGCCGCGCCCCGCTTCGTCGGCGGCAAAGACAAGATCGAGCCGGCTGAGGCGGCCCTCCATGCCGAACAGCTCCTGAGCGCTGGAGATATCGGTGACGAACAGGTCGGCGAGCGCCGCCTCTGAATTTTCGTCGTTTGTCGCCAGTAGTCCGGCGATGAGCAGCGACGCACTGCCGGGGCCGACGCCCACCTCGAGCACCGCCCCCGCTTGAACGCCGAGCTCTGTCGCGGTTTGGCGGGAGAGGAGGCCGGCGCCCGGTCTGGTCAGAAAGAGGCTGAGATCGAGCTGCGCCGGTCCGGTCTCGAGCCGGGCGCGGAAAGGTGCTTCGCTCAGCGGGTCGACGCCGAGAACGCGCAACACACGCCGTGGACTCGCCGGATTTCCAAGCTCGCCGCCGACGGTGACGAAGCCCTCGACGATGGGCGCGACGCGCCGATGCCTCAGGTCGATACGGATCATCCGATAAAGATCTTCGGGCAAGCCGAGCGGCCCGCCGAGTATCTGATGGGTCGTGCTGCCGGTAACCGCCTCCGTCGACAGCTCGAAGCCCCGGTGAGCGCTCTCGTTCGCCAGGTCGACGGACACCACGACGGCAACGCCGAGGGCTACGCCGAGAATCGACAATCCGAACTGCCAGCGGTGCGCCGCCAGGTGCCGGCGACTCGAGCGCCACAGGAGGCTCACAACTCGTCCTTGGAGATGGCCCGGAGGCCATGATCGACAATTCGGAACACCCGATCGGCGGCGCCGGCAACCTCGTGGCTGTGAGTGGCAACCATGAGGATCTTGTTGTGGTCGTGGGCCAGCTCGTCGAGCAGCCGCATGACGTCGCGCCCGATGTCCACGTCGAGGTTGCCGGTGGGTTCATCGGCGAGCAGGATCTCGGGTTGGTGCGCCAGCGCCCTGGCGATCGCGACCCGCTGTTGCTCGCCGCCCGACAGCCGATCCGGAAACGACGTGCCGCGGTCAGCCAAGCCGACGCGCTCGAGAAGATCGTGCACCCGATCTTCCGCCCGCTCGATGCCGTTGAGCTGCAGTGGCAATAACACGTTCTCCTCGACGGTGAGCGTCGGCAGCAGGTTGAAGAACTGGAACACGAAACCCACGTGGCGGCGGCGGAACAGCGTTCGCCGCTGCTCGTCGAGGCGGTTGATGACTTGGTCACGTACCGTGATGTCGCCGGCGTCGGGCAGGTCGATACCGCTGATCAGGTTGAGCAACGTCGATTTGCCGGTGCCGCTGCGCCCGAGCACGGCAATGAACTCGCCGGCGGCGACCTCGAGATCGACGTCAGCGAGAACGGCGTGCGTCACCGCGCCTTCGACGAAGCTCTTGCCGACGCGCTGTAACTTGATGAGTGGCGGTGCCACTGCCGTGGGCGACGGGGGCACGGTCAGTCGACCGTCGGTTTGATTCGGCGGCGGGAACGCTTTTTGTCCCCGTGCCGCTGCTTGGCGTCGAGGCGGCGCCGGTTCGCGGCCCGCGACGGCTTCGTTTTCTTACGCCGGGCGCGCTTGTCGGCGGCTCGCCGGTCCGCCTCTCGCTGCGCCAATTTGCCGGCGAGTCGCTCAAGAGCCGCCTGGCGGTTGCGCGACTGCGAGCGACGCTCGCCGGCGACGACAACGATACCCGTCGGCTTATGGATCAAGCGGACCGCGGATTCGACCTTGTTCCGATGTTGGCCGCCCGGTCCACCGGTGCGCGTGAACGTGATGGTGCACTCGCTCTCCAGGGCCTCGAGATCGACTGCCTGCTCGCGGGATGAGTCGCGCGCCGTCACGGCGGCGGGGTTCAGTCTTGCGCCATGCGGCGGAGAACCGTGTGGAGGATTCCGCCGTTGCGGTAGTAGTCGATCTCGACAGGGCTGTCGGCCCTGCACATCGTCGGGATCTCGATGGTGGAGCCGTCGGTCTTGGTGGCGGTCACCGCAATCTCTTGCCGCGGCTCCAGGTCTTCGGGTATCTCGATGTCGAACGTCTCGGTGCCGTCCAGATCGTATGTGGCGGTGTCTTCGCCGGGTCGGAAGGTGAGCGGTAAAACGCCCATTCCGATCAGGTTGCTGCGGTGGATTCGTTCAAAGGATTTGGCGATGACCACGCGGATGCCGAGCAACAGTGTCCCCTTGGCGGCCCAGTCACGCGATGAGCCCATTCCGTAGTCGACGCCGGCGAGGACGATCAACGGGGTTCCGGCCTCCCCGTATGAGAGGCTCGCATCATAGATGGACTTTACTTCTCCGTCGGTGAAGTCCGTTGTCCAGCCGCCCTCTGTTTCCGGAGCGAGTTCATTGCGGACGCGGACGTTGGCGAACGTGCCGCGAGTCATGACGTCATGGTTGCCGCGCCGGGAGCCGTAGCTGTTGAAATCGGCCTTGTCGACGCCGCGCGAGATCAGGTATTGCCCGGCGGGAGTGTTGATACCGATGGCGCCGGCAGGGCTGATGTGGTCCGTTGTCACCGAATCCCCGACCTTCACCAGGCAGCGGGCTCCGCGAACCGATTCGATGGGTGTGGGCGCCGGCGACATGCCCCAAAAAAAACCGGGTTCCCGGATGTACGTGCTGTCGTCCGACCAGTCGTAGATGTCGCCGCCGCTCGTGTCGATGGCCTTCCAGGCATCGGATCCGCCGGTAAACACCGCAGCGTACTCGGTGGCGAACTGGTCGCGGGTCACGGATGCGGCGATGGTGTCCTGGATCTCGCGTTGGCTCGGCCAGATGTCGCGGAGGTACACGTCACGACCCTTTTCGTCCTGCCCGATGGGCTCGGTGGTCAGGTCGACGTCGACGGTTCCCGCCAGCGCGTAGGCCACCACCAGCGGCGGCGACGCGAGGTAGTTCGCTTGAATATCAGCATGAATCCGGCCTTCGAAGTTTCGATTGCCGGACAGCACCGCGGCGACCACCAGGTCGTTGTCCCGAATGGCGGAGCGAATTTCGTCGGCAAGGGGGCCGGAGTTGCCGATACAGGTGGTGCAGCCATAGCCGACCAGATAAAAGCCCATGGCCTCGAGATCATCGGTGAGCCCGGCGCGGTCGAGGTAGTCGGTGACGACCTTCGAGCCGGGGGCCAGCGAGGTCTTTACCCACGGTTGCCGCTGCAGTCCCAGCTTGCGGGCATTGCGGGCCAACAGGCCGGCGCCGATCATGACGCTGGGATTTGACGTGTTCGTGCAGCTGGTGATCGCGGCAATGACCACGGCGCCGTCTTTCAACTCGAATTCGCGGTCCTCGGAGCGCACCGTCGCTACGGCACCGTTGGCCCCGAACGTGTTCTCCAGGTCGTCGTGCCATTGTGATTTCATGCGCGACAGGTCGATGCGGTCCTGCGGTCGTTTCGGCCCGGCGAGCGCCGGTAGGACCGTCGACATGTCGAGCTCCAGTGTTGCCGCGTATTCGATGTGGCGGTCGTCGTCGCGCCACATCCCTTGCTCCTTGCAGTATTGCTCCACGGTGCCGATGAGGTCCTCGGACCTGGCAGTGCCGCGCAGATATTCGAGGGTCATCTCATCGACGGGAAAGAACCCGCAAGTGGCGCCGTATTCGGGGGCCATGTTGGCGATGGTGGCGCGCGTGGCGACCGGCATGTCGGCGAGGCTGGGGCCGAGGAATTCGACGAATTTTCCGACCACGCCGTGCTCGCGGAGCATCTGGGTGACGCGCAACACGAGGTCTGTTGCGGTGGCGCCATCGGCGAGCTTGCCACGCAAGCGAAAGCCGACAACCTCCGGCAACAGCATGTACACCGGTTGGCCCAGCATTACCGCTTCCGCCTCGATGCCGCCTACCCCCCAGCCGAGGATGCCGAGCCCGTTGATCATCGTCGTATGGGAGTCGGTGCCCACCAACGAGTCGGGGTACAGAACGTCGTCCTGGTCCCACACCACCTTGCCGAGGTGCTCGAGGTTGACCTGGTGAACGATCCCGGTCGCCGGCGGCACGACGCGAAAGTTGGCGAAGGCACTCTGGCCCCACTTGAGAAACTCGTAACGCTCGCGGTTACGCTCGAACTCTCGATCGCTGTTGATCTGCAGCGCCATGCTGCTGTTGAAGGCGTCGACCTGCACGGAGTGGTCGATGACCAGGTCGCTGGGCACCAGCGGGTTGACCTTGTTCGGATCGCCCCCCAGACGCAGCATCGCGGAGCGCATCGCGGCTAGATCGACGACAGCCGGAACTCCCGTAAAGTCCTGCAGTACGACGCGGCCGGGTACGAACGGAATTTCCGTCGGGGCGACGTTTTTGGCGTCGTACGAGGCCAGCGCGCCGATGTGGTCGTCGGTCACGATCGTGCCGTCGTGGTTGCGCAAGCAGGATTCGAGCAAGATCTTGACGGAATAGGGCAGGGCGTCGACGTTTCCCATGTCGGAAACGGCGTCGAGGCGATACATGGTGCGATCGCCCAGGGGGGTGGAGATGGTTGCGGCCGCCGGGCCGCCGGATTCGGATCGGATGGTCATGGTGCCGAGTTTATCGCCTGATCGGGTTGGATGCAGGCGACCGAAGACGGCTGCAAGACTTGGACTCGCCGGTTTCTGCCGATAGAATAGACAGTGGACTCGGCACCCGCGTGTCTCGATATCGGTAACCGGCGGGTCGAGCTTTCCATTCAGATCGGTAACTCCGTTCGGTCAGGCACACGCAGCCCTGTCGCCGACGTCAACTCGGACCGGCGCGCGAAAATCGCGACCGCCGTCAAGCGAGCGACCAACACCGATGGCCAACCCCAAGCGTCAGACTGTAGTTCGGGATGACCTCCACAAAATTCGCTGGGACAACATCAATTGGCCCAGCTTCTTGGGTATCGCGGTGCTCCACGTCGCGTGCCTCGCCGCGCCTTTCTATTTCACCTGGGGGGCGCTGGGGCTCGCCGTGTTCTTGTGGTGGCTGACCGGCGGAATCGGTATCTGCCTCGGCTTTCACAGGCTCCTGACCCATCGCAGCTTCGAAACCTGGAAGCCTGTTGAGTACGTGATTACAACGCTCGGTGCGTTGAGCGTGCAGGGCAGCCCGATCTACTGGGTCGGCACGCACCGGATGCACCACCGCGATTCCGACACCGATGCCGATCCGCACTCGCCGAAGCACGGGTTCGATTGGGCCCACATGCTGTGGTGCGTGACGTCTGATCCGCTCGGCCGCGAGCCGCGTGACCTGGCGATGGACATGCAGCGCGACCCCGTCCATCGGTGGCTGGATCGCTACTACTGGGGGCCGACCGTGGTCCTGGGCGTCGTGCTTTACGCCATCGGCGGAATGCCCTGGCTGGTGTGGGGCATCGCGGTGCGCACCGTGTTCTCGTATCACGCCACATGGTTCGTGAATTCGGCGGGCCATACCTGGGGTTACCGCACCTTCGAAACCAACGAATTCTCGACGAACAACTGGTGGGTGTCGCTGCTCGCGTTCGGTGAGGGATGGCACAACAACCACCATGCGTTCGCGCGCTCGGCGCGTCACGGGTTGCGCTGGTACGAAGTCGACCTCACGTGGTGGACGATCTGGCTGATGCAGAAGACGGGCCTGGCGTGGAATGTCCACGTCGCCGATCCGTGGGGAACCAAGAGCAGTTCCTGACGCCTGGCAAGTCGTGGCCCTAGCCGGTCCCACCACGCAGAAGATCCGGTCATGAAGATCGAACGAATCGGCGTCGTCGGAGCGGGTGCGATGGGGCACGGGATCGTGCACGTGGCGGCGCAAGCCGGATATGCGGTGATGCTGTACGACCTCGACGAGGGGCTCGTTGCAGCCGGTCTGAGCAAGATCCGCAGCAATCTCGACAAGGGAGTCGAGCTCGGCAAGCTGGCGGCCGAGGAAGCCGACGCTGTGCTGCAGCGTGTCGCCACGACTACCGACATCGTCGAGCTGGCAGAGAGCTCGCATCTCATCGTCGAAGCGATTCCCGAAGTGCTGGAGCTGAAGCAGAAGGTCCTCGGCGAGATCGAGGAGCGCGCCGCCCCGCACACTTTGCTGGCCACCAATACCAGCTCGCTGAGCATCGCGGCGATGGCCGCCGGCCTCGAGCACCCCGAGAACCTCATCGGCATGCATTTCTTCAACCCCGTGCATTTGATGAAGCTGCTGGAAATCGTCGTCCATGCGGGGACCGGCAGCGCGGCGCTTGATGCAGCGAAGTCGGTCGGCGAGGCGATGGGCAAGACGTGCATCGTCGTCAAGGATTTTCCGGGATTCGCTACCAGTCGTCTCGGTGTCGTGTTGGGGCTGGAGGCGATGCGGATGCTGGAGCAGGG
>CBDUXW010000011.1:0-17314 GCA_965371275.1 uncultured bacterium
CCAAGGGACTCGGCTTCGGCCACACCCGCAACGTAGGCGTCGCATCAGCCGGCGGCGATATTCTGGTCTTCACCGACGACGATTGCGAGGCGCACCCCGATTGGTTGAAGAAGCTCGTCCAACCGTTCGTATCGAACCCCATGATCGTCGGTACGGCCGGGTCGGTTCGCGTACGTGATTGTGGCCTCATTGGCTACGCTGAAAACATCCTGGGCTTCCCCGGCGGCGGCATTCGGTACGAGGACGCTGCCGGCGGGCGGCGGGTTCAAACGACGCTTCTTTCGACGTGCAACTGCGCCTACCGCCGGTCGGCGATCGAGGCGGCCGGAGGCTTTCCCCAGAACGCGCCTTTCAGCGGCGAAGACTCACTCCTAGCCGAGAGTGTCCAGGCACACGGCGAGTGCGTCTACGTTCCGGATGCGCGTGTCTATCACCTCACCAGAGACAACGCGGGCAAGATCTTTCGATGGTTCATCCGCCGCGGGGGCAGCGAAACACTCATGCTCACGAGCGGCGCGCGGCCCGGTGCCCATGCCTGGCGGATTGTGCGAAGCTCGTGGACCTTGAGGCTGGCGCTACTCGGCGCGGCGTTGTACCGATGGCCCACTCTCTGGCGAACCTTACCGTTCCTGCTCCTCGGCTACTACGTAGCCATGTTGTATCGCTACCGCTTCGCGTTGAAGTATCCGGCCCACCGGCGTGCATGGCTGATCGTGCCTTTCGTCAAGCTGACCATGGATTTCGGCATGGAGGTCGGCCGATTCAACAGTTGGCTCCACCACGTGAGAACACGAGCAACCGCAGGGTCTGGCCCTGCTGGCGATCATTGAGTCGGCCGTCAGGAGCTGAGGTGCACGGCATACACACGTGTGCGTGTTCCGGGGACTGTATGAAGCAAGGGAAACTGCTCGGGCCAGCGCCTGATCATTTCTCGCAAGTAGCGGTCGGCGCCGGCTCTACCGTCGAACTCGACGAGCTCGTCAAAGATCAGATAATCGGCGCCGATTTTTCTCACATAGTCGAGTTGCTCGGCGGGGCTCTCGGTCTGCAAATACCGGTAGCCGGGGACGCCGACCACCCACGCAACGGCTCCCGGCTCACGACACACCACCGACGCTGAAGCCGACACAGCATCTGAAGAATCCCTTACCCATTGAAGCGCCTCGGCGAGGCCTCGCGCGCCAGGCGCCGGAGCCCGGTTGCGGCCGAGCCCCAGGGTGGAAACCAGGCTCACCAGGACAACGAACGTGAGCGCGGCGGCGGTGGCACGACGGTTCAGGCGGACGGGGCGGCGCATGACAACCTCGATCACCCGCCGCGTACCGAGAACGCAGAACCCTACAATCCAGGGCAACAGGGGGAGGAGGAATCGAACGGCGTAGAACGGGTAGGAAAGCAACATGCCGGCGTAAACCAACGGGTAGACGACGTGAATTGTCGACAACTTCCCGAGCTGCGACACCCAACCCACTGCGAGCAGAATTGCTAGCAACAAGCTGATCGCGATTCTCCATGCGGCGTCCGGGGCTCCTCCTTGGAGCCAGGGAAAGAACACGGCTTCGCCGAGGATCCGCCCGATGTATCGAGAGCCCAAGAAAGCTGCTCTGCCCGCAAGCCCGAGAGCTCCGAGCGATTCGCCTGCCCCTGAATCTAGCGCTCCCGCATTGAAGACGAAGTCGACATAGTCGACACCGCCGCCGGCCTGAGCCGTGTAGGCAAACCACGGGAGAATCCCCAGAACGAGCATCAGACTCGTCGCAACGGCAACTCGCCTCGGCGCCCGCCAGAGCGTTGACAGACACATCGCGACGATCAACGCGATACCGGCGGTGCGCGTGTAGAAGGCTGCCAGTGCAATCGCCGCGGCGACAAAAAGCATCGAACCGAGCCACTTCTGCCGCTCCGCCGCATCCCAGAACAACACGGCCGATATGGTGAATAGCAGAAATAGCGCGTCGGTCAGAGGTTTGGTGCCGCTGGCAAGCAGTAGCGGATGCAGCGCCACGAAGCTGACATAACACACGGTGACGCCATCAACGCCACGACGTCCGAAGACGGCGGCGGAAAACAGGCCGGCGAATGCGATTGCGGAGAGCGCAGACACCAGCTGGGCGAACCAGACCGCATCGAGCCCCAGCCAGAAACTGGTGGCTATCAGAAGCGGGAACAGTGGTGGGTACATCGAATGCAAGGGAGCGCCGGCGGCCGCTCGGTACCCCTCTCCTGAGGAGAGGCTGCGACCGAGGGCGAGATAAGTCGTCGCATCTGAGGTCAACTCGACGCGGCCACTCAATCCGGTCGCCGTCAACAAAGCCACCAGAACAGCTAAGGCAAACGCCGCCCGGGTGTCGAGCGCCCATTTGGTTCCGTTGGTTCCGAAAAAACGCATTGTGAGTGCCTCATGTTACCTTCCGAACGCTTCTGCACGACTCCGAGTTTTCAAAATGGGACATTGTCGATACGTCGTCGGTTCCTACGGACCGCGTTCGCGTACTTTCGATCGGTCTCAATTCCGAGCTTTCGGCGACAGTCCCGAATTTCGAAGAGTCGAACGGCAGGCTTGCCGTTGGTCTGAGGCGTGTAGAGCTAGGTGTAGATGTGGCGAACGCCGAGCGGAGTCGGCTCATCCCTCGACACCGCAGCCATCGAGCAACGGCCGACGAGGGTATCGACAAGCGCTGGGAGATTTCCCACGCGGTCAGTCCACGCCAGCGCAGCTTCTAGATACGCCTCACCTTCACCGTGGGGGTTCGGCGGAACACCGCTGCGGCCGGCTGTTGCGGTCTTGCAGCCCCACGACGCCGAACTCACGATACCGACGCAGCCACTTGTACACGGTGCGTACCGAGACACCGAAAATCTCCGCCGTGTCCTTCGCAGGCTCCGCCTGCTCCAGGACACTGCGGACCATCTGTTCCCGTATGTAGGGGCTCGTTTTGGAGTTACCATGAAGTTTCATCAGGACGCTCCCTCTGAGGCTTTGGCGTCTTAGGCAACCCCTTTGTCTCAGAGGAACCCCTGATGAGCAACCTCCTGGAAGAACACACCTAGCACCGAAAATCGATCACACCACATCGCATGAAGTCTCTCTTGATTACCTACGATTACCCCCCGACCGTGGGGGGAATCGCCAACGTGCTCGCTACGTTCTGGCGCCTCGCGGGAAACTCCGAGTGCTTGATTTTGGCGCCAAAAATGGAGGGAGCTGCCGACCACGACCGGAGCCATCCGGTGCGCACGGTTCGTTTTCCCGCCAAACAAGGGGATGGCGCCCTCGCCAAGGCCCTCACCTCCGTCTCCGGAGCGCTCTGGACAACCTACTACCTGGTGGTATTCAGACCCGACGTCGTTGTCGCGGGACAGATCGTTCGAGCCGGCCTGCTCGCGTTTCTTTGGGGGCGGTTAACCGGCCGACCCTTCTACCTGTGGGTATACGGGGGCGAGACCAGCGCGCGGTTCACGGCGGTCGGATGGACGACCCGATACCTCCACCGTGTGCTGCGACGGGCCCGTTATCTGTTTTCCATCAGCGCCTACACAAGCCAGGAAATGGTCGACTTCGAAATTCCGCGGGAGCGTGTCGTGGAGGTGCCGCTCGGCGTGGGAGAGAGTCTCGAGCCCCGGTCCAAGGACAGCGAATACGTCGACCGCTACGGGCTCGAGGGTAAGCTGGTCTTCATGACCCTTGGCCGCCTCGTCGAGCGTAAGGGCGTCGACACCATGCTGAACGCCCTGCACGACGTGAGCGATGATCTATCGCCATGGCACTACCTGATCGTCTCCGACGGCCCCTACCGCTCGCACCTGGAACAGCTGACGGCGGAGCTGGAGTTGGAAGACCGCGTGACGTTCACCGGGTACATCGAGCAGCGTGAGCTACCGATCTACTACAACCTGTGCGACGTATTCGCGATGCCCAATCGTGAGGTCGCCGGAACCACCGAGCAAAGCCTATCGATCGAGGGGTTCGGCATTGTCTTCATCGAGGCAGCCGCTTGCAGAAAACCGGTGATTGCGGGCCGTTCCGGAGGGGCGGTGTACGCGGTGGAAGACGGCGTCAACGGCATTGTTGTCGACCCCACCGATCTCACCGACTTGAAGAACGCCATTCTGAAGCTGGCGGACGAGCAGGTGCGCCACGAAATGGGAACGGCGGGCACTCGATTCGCGGCGCGGTTTCGGTGGGAGACGTCGGCTGAAATCCTGCGACCGTATCTGGAGAAAGCGCCCTGAAAGTCCTGCACCTCATTACCCGTCTCGATCCCGGCGGCTCGGCGGAGAACACGCTGCTGACCTGCCGGCGCCTGGCCGCGCACGGTTGGGAGGCCGTACTGGCATCGGGACCGGGGTGGACGGGATACGTGGCCGACATCGGCGACCGAGAGATTACGGCGGTGGCGATTCCCAGCCTGCGCCGCGACCCGTCGCCCGTCGCGGACCTGCGAGCTTTCCTGCAGATCTACAGGCTCCTGCGCCGAGAGCGCCCGCAGATACTCCACACGCACTCGGCGAAGGCCGGGGTGCTCGGTCGCTGGGCAGGGTGGTTGGCGCGTACACCACACATCGTCCACACGCCGCACGGCCACGTGCTGTATGGCTACGCGAAGGGCGTTACGAACAAGGCGTACCTGCTGGCCGAGCGCGCGAGCGCACCGATCAGCGACCGGCTGGTGGCGCTAAGCGAGGGCGAAAAAGTCGAATCGGCGGAGGCCGGCATCGGCAAGCTCGACAAGTGGACCGTCATCCACAGCGGTGTGGACTTCGAGGGCATCACGGCGCGCCCAGCGACCACGTCAGCAGCAATCTTGCGCGTCGGCGTCGTCGCCCGCCTCGAGCACGTCAAAGGCATCGACACGCTCGTGCGCGCCGCCGGCATGCTGGCACGGGATGAGCGATATACAGATCTTCCGAACTTCGAGGTCCAGGTGTGGGGAGACGGTCGTCAGGAGCAAGAATTGCTCGACCTGGCGGCGACGAGCGGCGCCGGTGCTCGAGTACGCTTCGTCGGCACGACGCAGCCCGTGGCGGAGTTCCTGCGAACAATCGACGTCTACACGCAGCCGTCCCGCAACGAGGGCATGGGAAGAGCTCTCGTCCTGGCGCAGGCCACCGGGCTGCCGGTGGTGGCGAGCAACGTGTGCGGGATTCCCGACGTCGTCAAGGACGGTGAAACCGGATTGCTCACGGGTCCGGACGATCCCGAGGCGCTAGCCGCAGCGCTCGCCTCTCTGTTGCGCGATGCCGCCACACGGAAAGAGTTTGGCTCGGCCGCCAGATCCTGGATCATGAGCACCGATGAAACGGGCTTTCCGCGCTTCAGCGTCGACGCGATGCTGTGGCGTCTGCAGAGGCTTTACGGCGAGCTCGTCGGCAACATCGAGTCACTGCCGGCCGCTTCGCGGCCTACCCCGGCGCCCGATACCGGAGAACCAAGGTGAAGCTCCCGACCAAACGAAGCGCCGGACAATGTCTGGTGACGATGCTTGTTGCCTGTCTGATCGCCGATTGGGGATGGGCTCAGGTTCCGGAGGTCGACCAGTCTCCCGAGCCCGAGACGAGCGCGCTCCCCGCGGGCGTTTATCCTGACGCGCCGGACCAGCTCCTGGCGGCGGTACACGCTCACACGACTGAGAGCAGTGGGTCCGACGCGATGAGCCAGCTCTCCCGGCGCGCCGCCGACGCCGGTCTCGACGTTGTCGTGCTGACGGAGAACTTCGGCTACGAATTCCGCTACGCGCCGCCGTTCATCCGCCCCTTCCTGGAAGCCCGCCAGTCGACGCCGATGATCGAAGACAAAGGCATCGGGCGCTACGTCGCCGCGGTCAACGAGACGGTGCGGCTCAGCCCTGAACCGCTTTTGCTCGTCGGGGTCGAAGTGCCGGTGTACTACTACTGGACGGGGAATCTGTTCAATGGCGACCTCACATTGCATGACATGCAGCGCAATGTGCTGGTGGTGCTGCCACCCGAAGCAAGTGGGTCGTCGTCGACGCCCGTGTACGACGAGGCGCAGGTTCGCGAATTCCTCGAAGGGCTCCCCGCGGTCGGCAACCGAAGCCATCGTCGTTACGGTGCGGGGAGCTTACTGCTCCTGCTTCCCGGAGTCGGGCTCGTTTCACTGGCGGCCCGCTCCCTCGTGCGCCGAGGATTATTTCGCGCCCGATCGTATCGACCGCGCTACAGGTTGAGCAAAAGTGCCGGCCGCTACGTGCGGCAGAAACCCGTCCACAAGCGTTTCGCAACGTGGTTTCAGATTGCCGTGTTGTCGTCGGGCGTCGTGCTGCTGTACTTCAACTTCCCCTACTCCGTAGCGTACCTGCAACCCTACGATGCGACGGCAGGCCACCAGCCGTTCGAACGGCTGTTCCAGCACGCAAGCAACGAAGGCGGGCATTCCTTTTGGTCGATGCCCGAAGCGGTCGACTATCACGATTTCGAGTTCGGTCCGATCGCCATCAAGCTGTCGACCCATCCGTACCCCGAAGTCCTGACGGAGACCAGCGGCTACACCGGGTTCGGCGGCGTCTACGCCGACACCATCAGCGCCACCGAGCCCGGGGATCAATGGGATCAGGCCATCGCCTCATACCAGCGGGGCGAGCGGGCCAACTTCCCGGCGTTGATCGGCGAGTCCGCGTTCCATTTTTCGGGCCGGGCGCGAAAGCAGCTCGACGATATCGTCACCGTGTTGCTCGTTGAAACCGTCAGCCACGCAGCAGCGTTCGACGCACTTGTGGCCGGGCGTTCCTACTCGGTGCGCCGCGACGCCGAAGCCCCCAACCTCCGCCTCACGGAGTTCGCTGCCGCCCGCGTCGGCGGACCCGCGACCGGTAGCGTGGCGGCACGCTCCGGAGAGACCTTGCAGCTCGATGCTGCCGAGCTGGAAATCGCCTTGCGTATCGACGATGAGGCAAGGTCGGGAGTGCCGGTGGAGATCGACCTGATCCGCCAGGGAGTGTTGCATCGGCAGTTCAGCGGCACGACGCCCGTTCGACTGCAATGGCTCGAGACGATCGAGCCTGAGGAGTCGAACGTGTTCTTTCGCGTCATGGTTCGCGGCCCACGGCCGTCGTATGTCGTGTCCAACCCCATATTCGTGAAGCGCGACGGCCCATGACCACGCTCGCCGCCCACCAGCCTCAGTACCTTCCCTGGCTCGGTTTCTTCGACAAGCTGGCGCAAGCCGACGTGTTCGTCGTGCTCGATAACGTCCAGTTCAAGAAGAACGAATGGCAAAACCGCAATCGCATCAAGTCGGCGAACGGCGTGCAGTGGGTCACCGTGCCCGTCGGCCATCGATTTGGTCAAACCATCGCCCAGGTCGAAGTCAGGGAAAACGAGCCGTGGCGCCGCAAACATCTGCGGGCGCTCGAGTCGAGCTACTCCAGGGCGGCGGGTTTCGACGCCCTGATGCCGGTGCTGGCGAAAGTGCTCGAGCAACGTTGGTCGCATCTGGCGCCGCTCAATGTCGAGCTGATTCAGAGACTCGCTGAACGGCTGGGAATCGACACCGAGCTGCGGCTCGGGTCGGAGCTCGAGGCCCGCGACGACCCGACACTGCGCCTCGTCGATCTGTGCACGCGACTCGAGGCCGATACCTACCTGTCGGGCGCCGGCGCCGATTACCTGGACACACAGGCGTTTGCCGACGCCGGCATCGACGTGCAAGTACAGCGCTTCGCCCATCCCGACTACGAGCAGCTCTACGGCGAATTCGAGCCCTATCTCTCGGTTGTCGACCTGTTGATGAATTGCGGTGACGACAGCTTTTCGATCATTGCATCCGGTAGACTGATGAACCCATGAGGATCCTGGCTCTGGGGTGCCATCCTGACGATATCGAGTTCGGTTGCGGCGGCGCGCTGAAGAAATACGCGGAGGCCGGACACGAGGCCTACATGATGGTCATGACCGAGGGTCAGGCCGGCGGCGACAACGATGTGCGCAAGCTCGAGCAGGAAGCGGCGGCGGAGATCCTCGGCTGCACACAACTCTTCTGGGGCGGGTACCAGGACACCGAGCTGCCTCTGAATCGTGATCTGATCCACGGCATCGAGAGCGTCATCGACGAGTTGCAGCCTGACTTCATCTTCGTGCATTTCGGTGACGACACGCACCAAGATCACCGCACGCTGAACAAGGCCACGGTCACGGCGACGCGCTACACCCGCAACGTGCTCTTCTACGAAGGGCCGACCACGCAGAACTTCAGCCCCACAGTATTCGTCGCCATCAACGAGACCATCGACAGCAAGATTCAGGCGCTCCAGGCGCACGCGTCGCAGGTACAAAAAACAAACATCGGCGACCTGAACATCGTCGAGCTCGCCGAGGCTGCGGCACGGTTCCGCGGCACGCAGGCGCGCATCAAGCATGCCGAAGCCTTCATCCCGCTGCGATTGTTCATCAACGTCGCCCCCGGAGAGTAGCTTTGCCGGAACCTCGGCAAGCAGGAGCTCAGGCGTCGGAGCCCCAGGTCGGACCCATTCCTCATTCCCAGCCCGCTGTGGGCGCCGCGGAAATCGACGCCGTGCAGGCGTCACTCGAATCCGGCTGGCTGGCCCAAGGTCCCGGCGTCGCCCGACTGGAATCCGAAGCCGGCGGTCACCTCGGACTTCCGGACCACAGCGCTGTCGCGCTGAGCTCGGGGACGGCGGCGCTGTACGCGGCGCTACGAGCGCTGCATGTAGGGGACGGCAAGGAGGTACTCATACCGGCGTACGCCTGCGCCAGCCTCCACCAGGCTGTCCGTTACACGGGCGCGACGCCGCGTTTCGTGGATTGTGATCCGGCGACGCTCAACCCCGACCCGGACGACGCCCGCGCGAAGCTCAGCGCCGAGACGGCGGCTTGCATCGTGCCGCACCTGTTCGGCCTGCCTGCAGATATCCAGGGCTTCCTCGATCTCGGCCCGCCGGTGATCGAGGACTGCGCGCAAACGCTGGGCGTGCATCTCGACGACCAGTTGGTGGGCAACTACGGGGCACTCACCGTGTGCTCGTTCTACGCCACCAAGCTGGTCGCCGGCGGCGAAGGCGGAATGGTGCTGTCGCGCGACGCCGATGGGCTCGCCGTCGTCGCCGAGTTGCGCGATTGCGAGGCTCCCGGCGGTCATCCCGACGCTTTCAACTTCAAGATGACCGACCTGCACGCCGCCGTGGCGCGTGTGCAGCTCACACGCCTGCCGGAGTTCCTCTCCCGGCGACGGGAGCTGGCGGCGCGCTACACCGCGGAGCTCGATCGGATGCCGCTACGACTTCCGGCCGAGCCGCGCGACCGCGAGCACGCCTGGTTCCGTTACGTTGTCATGGTCGAGGCCGTGAACCTCGACGCGCTCCTCGAACGCTGCGCGCGCCACGGTGTGATCTGCGGCCGCCCCGTAGGACGCCTCATTGCCGAGGTGGAAGACAGCCTCGACGATCTCCCAGGCTGCCGTCAGGCCTGGCAACAAGCGTGCTCGATTCCCCTGTATCCGGCGTTGACTGACGAACGCGCCGCCCTGGTGATGGATCGTTTCAGCTCCGCCCTGGAGGAATCCTGTGAGAGCTAGCCGGCTGATCAGCGTTCTCCTGGGCGTCGCGGTGGTGGCCCTGCTGTTGCCCAGCATCAGCACGCTGTTTTTCGAGGCCGGCTACCGCTGGTTCTACGTGTTGTTGCTCAGCTTCAGCATCTCGGCGCTCACGGTTCCCGCAATCCGAGCCGTCGCCCTGCGCACCGGGGCGCTCGATGAGCCCGACGGTATCGAGGGTCGTAAGATTCACGATCGCCCGACGGCGTTGCTCGGCGGTCTGGCGGTTTGGCTCGGCGTGGTCGGTGCCCTGCTCGCCAACGGCGTGTGGCCCGTCGGCCTGGCGCCGGTTCTGGCCACGGCAACGTTGCTGATGGCATTCTCGGCGGTCGACGATGTCCGGCCGATCGGCTCGCGGCCGAAGTTCTCACTGTTCCTGATCTGCGCGGGACTCGCCGTCGCCGCCGGCGCCAGCGCCAGCATCTTCTCTCCGTCGCCCCTGGGGACGGTGCTCAACGTGCTGCTGAGCTTCATATGGATCGTGGGGATCTTCAATGCCCTCAATTTCCTCGACGGCATGGACGGCCTGGCGTCGGGGATATCCGTGGTCATCGCCGTGTTCATCGGCGTGGTCGCGTTCGAAACCTCGCAGCCGGCAATCGGCTGGGCAGCCGCGGCGATCGCCGGTGCCTGCCTCGGATTTTTGCCGTACAACTTTCGACCGGGACACCGGGCCCTGATCTTCCTGGGCGACGCGGGCGCCAACTTTCTCGGTTTCATGCTGGCAAGCCTCGCGCTGCTCGGGTACTGGGCCGACGCCGACCCCCTCGTGGCGATCAGCAACCCGCTCTTGATCTTCTCGGTGCTGATCTACGACATGACCTACATAACGATCGCTCGCATCGCCTCCGGCAAGGTGCGTTCGTTCTTCGAGTGGATCGACTACACCGGGCAAGACCACCTGCACCATCGCATCGCGGCGGTGCTCGATAGCCAGCCCAAGGCCGTGACCTTCATACTGCTGATGAACGCCTCGCTGGGAATTGCCGCTCTCGGCCTTCGCGCCGCCGAGCCCGGAACCGCATTCTTGCTACTCTTGCAGGCGTTGTTGATTCTGATACTCGTCACGTTGCTGGAGCGGCGTGGCAAGAGTCTCTTGGCCGGCTGAACAGGTAACAATGGCGGACACTCCGACAAGACCTCGGCCGGTGCTGGTCGTCGATTTCGACGGCACCATCGCGCACTGGGCACGACGCGGCTTTCCGGCCATCGGCAAGCCGATCGACGGCGCCCAGCGCTTTCTACGGCTGCTCCGCAGCGAGGGCTGGAAGATCATCGTCCACAGCTGCCGCAACGGCGCCGAGCAGGAGGCCTCAATGGCCGCTTGGCTCGCCGAGCACGACATCCCTTACGACGAGATCAATCGCAACTCCGACTACCCGTGGGCTGACGGCAAACCGGTAGGGGACGTGTATCTCGACGATCGCGGCCTGCGTTTCGACGGTCGCTGGGACCGGGCCTACGAGCAGGTGCAGGAGTTCCTCTACGCGGCAGGACACAGCCGCTTGACCGGCGAAGATGCGTGACGCCTGGTCCAGGGCCGCCCGGCCAGACTAGCAACGCAGCAGCTGCGCCCTCCTGGCCTCAACCAGATCGATCACACTTTCACCACGGCCTGCTAACCGTCGTGGGTCACGAACACGTCGAATCTGATGTCGAGCTCGTCGGCCACTTTCACGACACCGCCGATCGACACCGGCTCGATTCCGTAGTCACGTTGCTTGATCGTGAACTCTCCGATCACCCGCACCCCGGCGGCGCCCGGTTCGAGTGTTACCGGAACTTCGATCTCGCGGCTACGGCCGTGTAACGACAGCGTCCCCCGTAGACGCAGCTCCCGTTCGCCGCGACGCTCGACGCCGGTGCTGACGAACGTGATCGTCGGGTAAGTCTCGGCGTCGAGCTGTTCTGTCCCGAGCATCTTGTCGCCGATCTCGACCCTGTCTTCCGCGCTCGGGCCATCCGGGTCGACGGCGGCCAAAAGCCGCGCCGGCGGTGAGTCGATCTCGAGCGTCCGCGTTGTCACCGTCACCGACACCTTGGTCCGCTGCGGGCGCGCGGGATCGTATTCGATCTCGGCACTCCAGTCTTTCACCAGGATGCCGTGCTCGTGCCCCAGAAAGCGCAAGAGGCCGGCCTTGTGCAGCACCGCGACAATGGTCGACCGGTCGTAGTCGACACGCTGCTGACGTGCAGTTTCCATCGCCGCCACGACCGAGGGGCCCTGCGGCCCGGCGACGAGAACGCCGGCGAGAAACATGATCGTCGCGTTGGAGAGGCGCCTCATTTCAGCAGCATGGTCTCGACGACCATTCCGGGCCCGAAGCCGACTGCGACGCACGGCCTTTCGGCGTTCTGCCGGCGCAGTCGCTCGAGGATGAACAGCAAGGTGGCCGACGACATGTTGCCGTACTCCGCGAGCACGTCGCGCGACACGCGCATGGCATCGTTGTCGAGCCCCACGGCATCCCCGAACGCCGTCAAGATTCGCGGCCCCCCAGGGTGCACGGCCCAGGTTGCGATCTCACCGATCGATAGTCCCTGCGCCTGCAACCAATCGCCGAGCCACTCCCGGAGATGGCCGCGGACCAGGTCGGGCACTCGAGGCGAGAGGGTCATATGAAACCCGTGGTCGCCGATTTTCCACGTCATGGCGTCCAGCGAATCGGGCATGAGCAACGTGCCGCTGGCCGTCGCCGTCCAAGCGTCGCCGCTAGCGGCGGCCGACGCCGGATCCTCGGCGCTCAGTCCGACAACCGCCGCCGCACCGTCGGCAAACAACGCGTTGGCAACGATCTTCTCCGGATCCCAGCCGTAGAAGAAGTGCAACGTGCACAGCTCGACAGCGGATACCAGCACTCGGGCCCGCGGTTCGGCGTTGAGAAACGATCGCGCCACCCGCAAACCGTTGAGCGCCCCGTGGCACCCCATGAAGCCGACGTGGGTGCGTTGCACCGTAGCCGGCAAGCCAAGCTCCTTGACCAACGCCGCGTCGATGCCCGGAGCGTAGAAGCCGGTGCAGGAAACCGTGATCGAGTGCGTGATGGACGCGGGATCGATGCCGGCATCGGCGATTGCCCGCGTCGCCGCCGTAACGGCCAGTGGGGGCGCTGCCGCCTCGTAGCGCTCCATGCGCTGCGACGTAGTGGGGCCGCCGTCTGTGCGGTCGAGAGCCTTCGGATAGAAACGCTGCCGGGCGAAAGGATCGCCGTTGGCGCTCTCGAACAATACGCTGTGTCGTTTGTCGACACCGGCGCGTCGGTACAACGGCGCAATCAACCGCAGCTTGTCGGCGCTCTCGCAACAAAACGACTTGCTCACTTCGGCGGCATCCGCCTGCGTGATCGAAAACTCAGGTACTGCGGTGCCGATACCGGCGATGCGCAAGCTCATGATCGGACCACGTCGACGGTGGGTCCGACTCCGGAGACGCGGCGCACGACCGGGGCCCCGAGCGACGGGTAGGGAGCCAAAAGCCGCAGCGCCAGGCGCACGACCAGTGGATAGCGCAACGCGCCGCTCAGCACGGTACAGAGTCGCTGTGACCTCCGGAACTCGGCGGCATGGAGCTGCTGCCACTCGCCGGCTAGCTGCGGATTCCAGCTCGCCGCCGCACGGGCAACCAGCGGCGTGAGCAGCGCTGCGGAAGTGATCGCCCACCCGATGCCCTCGCCGGTGAACGGCTCGACGTAGCCGGCTGCGTCGCCGACACCGAACAGACGCTCGGCTGCTACTCGACGCGGGCGGCTGCGTAACGTTTTCGTCCCCTTCCACTCGGCGCCTTCCAGCCCATGCAGGGGACCGAACCCTGCCTGCGCGACGACGCGGCCAACCAGCTCGGCCGGTTGCCGGTCCCGCAATCGCGCTGCGTCGAATGCAGCGGCGACATTGAGGCGCCCATCTTCGAGTCTCACCACACCCACATAGCCGTTTCGGCCCACCGCCATGTAGATGGCGCCGGGCAGGAACGAGCTGCCACCCGCGACGACGGCACTGACACCGATGCGCGCCGCGCCCCGCGGCTGCGGCGCATCGCCGTGTCCGCCGCGAAGCAACCCGCCGGCCAGCCCATCAGCCGCCACCACTACGGCAGCGCTCGAGACAATCGTCCGCCCGGCCGAGCTCAAGACAAGCTGGCGGCTGTCTTCGGATACGTCGCCCAACGTCGCCGCAAAACCGGGAAGAAAATCGGCTCCCGCGGCAATGGCGCGCCGAACCAACTCCGCGTCGAACGCACCGCGCGACAGCGACGCCCCTCCGGGAAGGTTCAGGGTGGCGCGTCTGCCCCATCCTGCGAGATGGAATCGCCGCACTTCGATCCCACCGAGGCTCGGTACTACGTCACCGAGACCGAGGTCGTCGAGTCGCTCGAGCGACGCCGCACTCAAGCATCCACCACAAACTTTGAAACGCGGAAACTCCTGACGATCGATGAGGAGAACGCGCAGCCCGCGCAGCGCCACCTGACGCGCCAACACCGCCCCTGCTGGTCCGGCACCGACAACGGCGACGTCCCACCGGTGGGCGGCGGCAGCGGTGCCCGTCAAGGTGCGCTCGACGTTCATGACGGCGTCCACGTGATGGTGAAGCGTTGCGGCCAGCAGCGGCGCATCGTGACACCTTCCAACCCGGCGCGGGCGGCCAACGCCAGCGCCTCTGCTGGCGTGAACGCCGCACGTACCGACAGCGGCCCGTCGACCCGCGCCACATCTGACCCCGTCAACAGCCGCACGCCCAGCCAGGCAAGTGCGTAGCCCGATCTGCTGCGCACCAGATCCTGGACGACGACGAGCTGCCGCGTGGCGGCATCCATCCGCGTCAACAGCTCTACCGCGCCGGTGTCCCCCAGATGATGCAGAAACAACGTCGTATACATGACGTCGAAGTCGTCCGGCAGATCGTCTTGCAACACATCCAGCGTGAAGAACTCGCCGGCACATCCCGTCTGAGCAGCGCGCTCGCGGGCCTTGCGGACGGCCACCGGGCTGGTGTCACAGCCGGCGACTTCCAGATCGACACCGGCGTCTCGCGCGATCCGCGTCAGCGCCGCGGCGACGTCGCCGCCACCGCACGCGACGTCCAGGACCCGCAGCCTGCCGTGCTGCTCGCGGGCAAGATCCTCGATCTCGCGCCAGAGGTGCGAAGCGCTGAAAGACAATCGATTGATCCGCCGTAGGGCATCGAGCGCACGCCGGTGCCGCGACTCGTCGAGGTTCGGCGAATCCATGATCTCGGGCTGCCGGCGGCGCGTCGACACGTCGAAAAGAAGCGTCACGTCAATTCCGCCAACCCGTCGTGGGCTCGGGGGCCAAGAGAAAACGGGGGCACCCATTCAGTATAGAAGGGTGCGAACCGTAGCTCACTGGTTGCGCCGGTCGCCCGGCTTACGACGCGACGGAAAAGAAGACCTGTTTCAGCGCCCGCCACGCTGCGAGGCGACGCTCAGGCTGTCCGGCGTCAAGGTGCCACAGGCGTACATTTCCGCGCATCAGCGCCCACTTGTGCACACGATTTCCTCTTGACAGCCTAGACGCTAATCCGTAGAGTGGAACACTTGAGCTTGTTCATACGCAGCTTTGAACAGCCCTCGCCTGCCGGTCGGCTCTCTCCGGGAGACACCGAGGGAGGCAAGTAGAACCCGGTTTCGCGAAGGAGACGGAAAATGCAGGAAACCCGCCCGACGATCATGACTCTCGACGAAGTCGCGAGGTATCTTCGTCTTCACAAGTCCACCGTGTATCGAATGGCGCGCGAAGGCAAGCTCCCGGGCAACAAGGTGGCCGGCCAGTGGCGTTTCAAGAAGGAGCGCTTGGTAGACTGGTTCGAGAAGCAAGAAGAGCTCGAAGCCGAAATTTAGTAGAATCGCCGAACTCTCCGATTTCTTGACGCGCCGCCACCCGGCGGTGCGTTTTTTTGTGAGCGCCGCGTCCCGCGCCGTTCCTGCCCGCGGCCGTCTAATAGCCGTATGCAGGATTCCCCCAACTTACCCGTCGTCCCCGATCCACCCGCGTCTACCAAGCCCGTAGTGATCGCGGCCACCGATCGGCCGGCGATGATCTCTCTGCAGGAGCGTCTGCTGGAGCGGGCCATCGAAGCGGGCGCCAGCGATCTCCACATCGAACCGTATCCGGACAAGGTGCGGTTGCGCATCCGCGTCGACGGCTGGCTCCACGAGCTCGATCCGTTGCCGCGCTGGATGCACGAAGGCCTCACGGCGCGTTTCAAGGTTCTCACCGAGATGGACGTGACCGAGCGCCGTCGCCCGCAGGACGGGCGGTCGACGTTCACTGCCGCCGGTGTATCCGTAGATCTTCGCGCCGCGACACTCGCCACCCGACACGGCGAGAAGATCGTCATTCGGCTGCTGCCGCGCAGCCTCGAGCCGCTCGGACTCGAAGAGCTCGGGCTCGGACTCGACGGCCTGCGACGCGTCCGCACCTTCATCGACCAACCCCACGGCTTGATTCTTACCGCCGGCCCTACCGGAGCCGGCAAGACCACGACCCTCTACGCTCTCGCTCGGCGCATCGACGCGATCGGGCGTAATCTGGTGACGCTCGAGGATCCCATCGAGTACTGGCTGCCCGACGCGGTACAAGTCCCCGTGCGCAGCGCCATCGGCGTTGACTTCGCCACCGCCTTGCGCGCCGTCCTGCGCCAGGATCCGGACGTCATCCTGATCGGTGAGATCCGCGACGAGGAAACCGCCCGCATTGCCGTTCGTTCGGCGACCACCGGGCACCTGGTGATGTCCTCCGTGCACACCAATCGAGCCAGTGAGTCAGCGTGTCGGCTCCTCGAGCTCGGCGTTCCCGGCTATCTGGTTGCCGGAGCGCTCATCGGGGTCATCTCACAACGTCTCGTGCGGCGGCTTTGTCGACGATGCCGCGCCCCGTACGAACCTCCGGCCGCCATCAGCCAGCGGCTTTCCTTGCCACCGGCCGGGTCGGCGCAACCCTACTTCATCAACGTCGGATGCTCGGCATGCCGGGCCGGTTTCAGCGGCCGTGTCGGGCTGTTCGAGGTCCTGTCACTCGAACCGGAGCTGCGGCGATATCTGGCCGACGGCACCGACGGCCCGACGCTCGAGGAGGAATCCCTCAAGGCAGGCGCCCTGCTCACGCTGCGCGCCTCGGCCATGGCTGCCCTGCGGTCGGGACAGACGTCGCCCGAAGAGATCGCACGGGTGCTGCCCTACGAAGAAGGCATCAACGAGACCGGGTAGAGGATGTCGTGCAAATCACGGTCAGCCGCCAAGATCTCCGCCTCGGTGCGCTCGGCAAGGCGGTCGGGAAACACCGGCCGGGCGCTCGTTTCGTGGAGATAGTAGTCGGGACCGACGAGAAAACGTCGCCGTTCCGGGCGGTAGTAGACCACCGCGACCTTGACCTCCGGCGTGTTCCGCCGTGCCTTGTGGCGCAAGTAATGAAGCACCTCGTAGATCGTTCGCCCCGTGTCGAAGAAGTCGTCGACGAGCAACAGCTGATCGTCGGCCTCGACTTCGTCGAGGACGTGCTCGAAACCCTTGATGTCGAAGCCCTTGCCGTACAACACACCTTCGAGCGACTGCGTGCGGATGGCGGTGTGGTAGGGATCGTGTCCCTTCCAGCGAAAGAACTCCTGGATCACGATCCCGGGCGGCGCACCGCCACGCCACAAACCGACAAGGAAATCGGGGCGATAACCATCGTTCCAGATGCGCCGAGCCAGACGGAAGCAGTCGACGAGGTAGCTGTTCGGGTCGAT
>CBDUXW010000012.1:0-16556 GCA_965371275.1 uncultured bacterium
TGGGATTCGAACCCACGTCCCGGGGTTATAGCCCGAGAACCCGATTTCGAGTCGGGCGCGGTACGGCCAGGCTTCGCTACCCCTCCATACTCGGAATCTCACGCTGAAGCTCGAAGAATACCACCGGCGCCGGCTGTCAGCTGTTGCCGGCGCGCCCGCACGTGAAGATGAGCCGGCCGGCGCCCGCGCCGAAGAGCACTCGTGAAACGGCTCAGCGTTCGTCCGTGTCTTCGCCTGCGGCTGGTGTCCAACCTGCTTGTTTGAGCCAGTCGCGAACCGCGTCGGCCTTTTCTTGCCAGACGGCGAACCAGACGTGGCGCCCTTCTTTGAGCCGGACGGTGTCGGTGAACGGGGCCACCTTGTCGCGTCTTGACCATGCCAGCGGCAGTATGGCGTCGCTGAGGTCGGCGGGCGGTTGCCACCGGTCTTCGCCCGCGCCCGCGTTCTCGAGGCGCCAGGATTGGGTGCTCGCACGCCGCCGCTGGAAACGTAGCGACCAGACGTCGAGATCGGCCGGTGCGCCGTAGAGGATCGCGGTGCCGGACTCGCGCAACCGCTCCGCCTTCAGGCTGACGCGCCCCTTCTGCATGGCGGCACAAGCGTGCGGCACACGGAACTCGTTGCGGCTCATGGTCGCGAAGATGCCGTTGATCTCCTCGTTGGGTGTTGCCCCGACCGCCGCTAATCGTGCGTCGATCTCGGCGCGCTGCAGGATGCTCTCGTCGACCCCGCTTCCCCACAGCGCCTTGAACCCTCCCTCCTCGGCGTGACCGATGGCGCTGGCGTTGTTATCGATGAACACGACCTCGTGACCCCCATCGTCGCGCAGTACCTTGGCCAACTCGAAAGACAGAGGGTTGGCGCCGAGCACGACGTATCCCTGGTTGGGCCGTCGCACGCCGAGCAATTGCGCCACCGGGCCGGCCAGCAAGCCTTGCAGGAGCACGGTGATGCCGATAACGAGAAACACCAGCGCCTGCAACTCGGCGCCGCGCGCTCCGCCATGCCGGGCTATTTCCTGCGCGAACAGGGAGGCCATGGCAGCGGCCACGATGCCGCGTGGCGCCAGCCAGGAAAGGAACGCCTTGTCGCGCCAGGTGAGCTCGGTTCCCCAGGTGCTGACCCATACGCAGGCCGGTCGCACGACGAACATGAGACCGAGCACCGTCAGCACGCCGGGCCGGCCGAGCGCCCATACATCGTCGAGTCGTACCTGGGCGGCGAGCAGCACGAACAACATGCCGATCAGCATGACCGTGAGTTGTTCCTTGAACTCACGCAGCTCGCGGCGCAGTCGGGTGGGCGTGTTGCCCACCAATACACCGGCAATCGCCGCGGCGGCGATTCCCGATCCTTCGACCATCTCGTTGCTCGCCTGAAACAGCACCAGAACCAGCGACAAGATGAAGACGTTTTCGAGCCCCTGCGGCACGATGCGATCCCAGCGAACCAGCGCCGCCATGACGGCTCCGCCCGCCAAGCCCATCAAACAACCGCCGCCGAAGCTGATGGCGAAATGCTGCAAACCTTCGACGGTCGAGCTGCCGCTCCAATCGAACGCCAGCTCGAAGGCGGCGATGGCGGTGAGGGCGCCGATGGCGTCGATGAACACGCCCTCAGCTTCGAGGATGGTGCGCAGGCGGTGGGTCACCCGGGTGCGGCGTAACAGAGGCGTGATTACCGTGGGCCCGGTGACCATGACGAGGCTTCCGAACAGAATGGCGAAGCGCCACTCCCAGCCCATCACGTAGTGCGCCAGCACGGCGCCGCCGGTGACGGTCATGAGGCCGCCGACACTGATCAGGCGGCGGATGGTGACCGCCTGGCGGCGCAGACGCGAGAGGTTCAGGTTGAGGCCGCCCTCAAAGAGGATCACCGCCACCGCGTAGCCGACGAGAACTTCCAACGCGGCGCCGAGAGTGTCCGGATCGATCAATCCGGTGCCGTCCGGACCCAGCAACGCGCCCGCCGCGAGCAGCAGTACGATGCCCGGAATGCGGAGGTGCCGGGCCAGCGCCTGGACGGCCAGGCCGACCACCAGCGCGATGGCCACGATCAGCCCGGCGCTCACTTCAGGGCCGTTGTAGGGCGTCGAGGCGGCCGGCGAGGAGGTTGGCGACGGGGCGAGTGAGCTCGGCGCGTTCAAGAAGGATTTTCATGACCGCCGTCATCGGCGTCGCCAGCAGCATGCCGACGATGCCCCACAACGCGCCCCAGATCATCAGCGCCAGGAGAATCGTGACCGGGTGCAAGTCGAGCTCGTCGCCCATGACCTTGGGTTCAATCACATTGCCGACGGTGAATTGAATGGCGCCCGGAATGGCGATCGCCAAAATCGCCTCGAGACCCGTCACGGTCGGGCTGAACAAGATCACCGGTAGGGGCAACAGCGTGGAGACGATCGAGCCGATGCTCGGAATGAAGTTCAACAGGAACGCCATCAGGCCGAACGCCATCGCCAGGTCGACACCTAGAATGCCGAGAACCACGCCTACCAGGACGCCGGTGATCGCCGAAAGCACGAACTTGTAGACGATGTAGCTCTTGATTTGCAGCTCGACCTCACCCCAGGTGCCGCCGGTCGAGGCCGATGAGCTCGACCCGCCCACGAGCAGGAACATCAGGAAAATCATCACCACCGAGCCCTGCGACACGAGGTTGAGGATGGCGTTGGTGAGGCTCACGGCCACTGTGCTGATGGCGGTCAGGGGCAGTTGCACGACGTCGTCGGGATCGATGCCGAAGCGGTCGAGCGGCAGCCTTTCGAGGGCTCCGTCGATCAGATCGCGCACCTGGGCTTGATAGTCACCGGCGTTGGCGGCGAGGCCACTGGCCGAGTTGGTGATCAGCACGCCGACCAACCCGAGGATGGCAACGGCGACCACGAGTGTCCCGACAACCGCCAGCCAATGGGGAAAGCGCAGGTGCTTCGTCTGATACTCGATGAGCGGCGACAGCCCCAGCGCGATGAAAAGCGACAGGACGAAAGGCACCAAGACCGCCTGTAGCCAGTACAGGATGAAGCCCACGGCCACCGTCGCCAAGATGAACAGGCAAACCGTTTGAACGCGTTGATCGCGGTCGGCGGGGTGGGCGGTCATTCAGCGCGATCCTCGCTCGAAAAGAACGGCCGACTCGCCACGCTCTTCGATCAACTTCATGAAGTGGGCCACGAGCTTATCGCGGCGGCGCAACATCGCGTTGATCTCGGCGATGGTCAACAAACCGTCCAGTTGCTCGCGCAACGTGTCGCGCTCCAGTTTCTGGATTGTCTCGAAGAGTCCCCTCTCGCACCAGGTGATCCGGTCGAGGTAGCGGGTTTGGTCGTTCTCCAGAAAGGCTCGGGAATGGTCGATGAGCCAGAACTTCCAATTCTCGTCGTACAGAATGTTGCCCGAGTTGCGGTCGGTGTTGCCGATCAGCGTGTCGAAAACGCGCATGTCCTCCTGCTGGCGGCGAAACGGCATCGTCGCCGGCGGGCTGATGTCGTCGGCGATCCGATCGCTTTCCATGAGGCCGCCCTCGAGCCAGATCTGCAGCGTCGCAGGCTGTCCGTTGACGCGGCGGTGCACGACCGGCGGGATGTTGTCGAGGCCCAGTATCTGTGACATGCGGTATGCCGGAAGATCCCAAGCGTATGAGTCTCGAAGCCGCGCGTAGAAGGTGCCCTCGAGGCGTACCTGTTCGTAGACCTCCTCGAAGTCGCGCAGCGCCGCCCGAGCGGTGATGCCGCCTTTCGTCAGGGTGACCCGTCGGGGACCGGTGACTCCGATGGGGATCGACGTAACCGATTCGATGTCGGCGGTGCGCAGGAACTCCATGAGCTCCTCATCGGTCGCGAACGGCAGCGGATTGCCGTCGATGTCCATCCACACACTCGCTGCTTGCTCGGACACTGCCGGTGTCGGGACAAGGGTTGCCGACAGGGCGGCGACGGCCACGAAGAAGAGCCATCGGTAACGAGCACGAGAAGACATGTTCTTTTCCTACACCTGGACGTGCGATAAATAAAGTCCCACGCCCTGAGTATTTCCCCGAGCAAGCGGGAATGAGCAGGCGTCAGTGCCCATGTAATCTCGGCCTCGGACGCCGTCCGTCCCGGGGTTATCGCACAAGGGTATATTTGTTAGATTAGTTAGTGCCATGTGTAGCCCGCCCGGATCGAAAACTCTTTGCCGTTCGCTGGTGGGCGCCCTTGCCTTGTTCCTGCTGGCTCCAGGCGCCCTGCGCGATTCCCGTGCCGCACAAGGCCAGCGCCCGGTATTTCGCGGCGCCGTCGACCTCGTCCGTGTCGACGTGATCGTCACCGACGAAGAGGGTCGTTTCATCGACGACCTGAAGCCCGAAGACTTCAGTCTCTACGAAGACGAGCGCCGGCAAGAGCTGGTCGACGTGCAGCTTGTCGATTTGCGCCGCGGCGTGGTGCAGCGGGTCGGCGCCGACACGGCTACCGGCGGATCTCCAGGAGCAGTCTCGGCCGTCATCGATAACGGGTTGAACAATCGCGAGGCCAGCGAGCTCGGCGCGGTTGTGTTCCTGATCGACGGCACGACGGTCGATATGGCCAACAAGGCGCGGTTCGCGGACGCGATGCGCGAGCTCATCGCCGATACCGGTAATCTGCGAGTGCCGCGCGCCGCTTATATGGTCGATTCGGACCGGCACATCCGGCAGATCGTTCCCTTTACGTTCGACACTGCGCAGCTCGAGGAAGGCATCGACGTGCTCGAAGCCAGCTCGGCCTTCGGCAATGCGATGAGCCTGCGCATGAACGAGGTGTCCCGCCACCTGGCGTCGCGGGGCCTGACCGAGCCGGGTATCGGCATGACGGTCCGCAGCTACGAAGCCGACGAGCTGCAGCGCAGCTTCGACTCGCTCATGTATCTGACGCAGTTTTCTCGGGCGCTCGGCTCGCGTCCCGGGCGCAAGGCTCTCGTTTGGGTATCGCAAGGCGTCAAGCTCTTCGAGGGCGGTCCGTATGCCGCATTGCTGATGGAGGCTGTGGATCGCGGCATGATGCAAGAGGTGCCGACCGACGACGGCGACGACGCCGGGGCGCGCGCCACGCCCTCGCGAAACGTCGCCAGCGAATGGCTCGGTATGGAGTTTTCCGACTACACGCCGAGCTCAGCGATTGGTCGCGTCGAGGAAGAGCTACATGAGGCAGCCAACAGCGCCAACGTGAGCATCTACGCGGTCGACCCGTCGGCGATGGCCGAGATTCGCGGCGCCGGGTTGATGGCCGGGTCCAGAAGCCCGGCGATGGCCGACTTGATGAACTCGGCGCGCGTGCAGTCGGCTGTCGACGGAATGCGCGACTCTCTACGTAACGCCGCCGCCGCAACCGGCGGCCGTGCCTTCATTCATTGGACCGACCTGCGCGGCGCCCTCAGCGAGATCGAGGAAGACACGAGCCGCTTCTACCTGCTGGCGTACGAGCCGGCATCGCCCGAGGACGGCGAATACCACGATATCTCCGTTGAGGTGACGCGTCCCGGGTTGGCCGTACGCGAGCGCAAGGGTTATCTGGCACTCGGTGCCGTGGAGCGCACCGAGCGCGCGATATCCGCTGCGCTGCAGCTCCCGGGCGCCGTCAAGGGTCTCGACGTAAGCGCCGAGGTGTTCAAGAAGTGGAACACGCTCGGCGACCCGGTGGTGCAGTTGGCGGTCTCTGTGGAAGGGTTGAGCCCGGTGATCGCCGACTCGTCGGGCGGGGACATCTCTCCGTTGCGGTTGTTGTATATGGCGCTGGACGACGGCCAGTCCACGATCCGCCGTGCCGATCAGGAAGTGCGGCGCCGCCCCGCCGGCGAGCCCGGAACCGAGGGCGGCCGATTCGTGTATCTGCAAGACGACTGGTGGTCACTCGATCCCGGAACGTACGAGTTTCGCGTCGTCGTGCTCGACCCCATGAGCGGTCACGTTGGTGCGACGCTCGTCGAAGTGGAAATTCCGGAGCGATCGATCGGCTGGAAGACTTCCGATCTCATGCTCGGCACGGTCGACGAAACCGGCGCCACGCGTCCTGTTGTCGGCGGCAAGGCACCCCAGGGGCAGCAGCTACTTGCCTTCACCGAGGTCTACGGCGCGGCCCAGCCAGTGGCCGGGGCGCGGATCCTGAGCTACGGCAACGGACCGGATCCGGAGCTGCTCGTCGAGATTGCTGCCGCGCCCCTACAGAAGTTCACCGACAACATCCATCGCGCCGCGGTCATTCTCCCGGACTTTCTCGACCCGGGCCGCTACGTCGTCGAGCTTGTGGTTATCGATTTTTCGACACGACAGGAGCGGGTTCTGACGACAACGTTAGAGGTGACGGCGGCGGGTCACTAGTCCGCCGGCCTCTCACCGGGCGACCTCCGCCTCCACGATGTCCACGCGGGCGATACGGGCTCCTTCGAGCACTCCGTCGACCACGTCCATGCCATCTACGACCTCGGCGATGATCGTGTAGTTGTGATCGAGTCGTACGTTGTCGACGAGGTTCACGAAGATCTGGGAGTCTCCGGAATCGCGGCCGCGCGTCGAGATGCCCACGGTGCCGCGCAGGTGCGACCGCGTAGTGAGCTCGTCGCGGGTAAACGGGCCGTCGCCCATGTATTCGTTGGCCCCCGGGCTGCCGCCCTGAATCACGAAGTTGGGTACGACGCGATGGAAGGTGAGCCCTTCGAAGTAGCCGCTGCGCGCCTGCCGGGCGAAGCGCGCCACGTTGGTCGGCGCCTCGAACGGCAAGAGCCGCAGCTCGATCACGCTGCCGTCGTCCATCACGATCGACACGTGCGCGCCTTGCAGCGCCAGAAGCTCATCGAGCGACGGGAGCGGTTGGGATTCGAGTGCCTGCGTGTCGGCGGCGTGCGGCTCGCCGGTCCAGGAAGACAGAACCTCGGCGGCCTGCGCGGCGATGGCGGGGTCGAAGTCCCGCACGTAGGGAGCCAGTGTCTCCGCGTCGGCGGCGCTTCCCAGCTCGCCGATGCGCTCGATCAGGCTGCGGCGCGGATCGCGCGACGTTTCTCTCCTTTGAGCCGTGATGCGGCCGAGGGATTCGAACAACGCCGGCAGCGTGGTGGCTGATTCGCTGCCTTGCAGCAGCCGCGTCGCGCCGATCACCGTCTGGTAGTCATCGCTACTGAGCGCCCGCACCGCGCTGCCGTCGGCAGTGTGCCCCATCGTCGATTGCAGGCTGCCGAGCGCCTCGTTCACGACGTTCGGATGCGGGTCCTCGCTGAGTGGCTCGAGACTGTCACTCGAGCCGGTAATGGCCGCTGCACGGGCCGCGTACATGCGCACCTGCCAGGTCGGGTGGCCGCTGAAGGCCGGAATCAGCCGGGCAGCGGCAGCGGGGTCGAGATTCGCCAGAGCCATCAAGGCATGGGCGGGACGATGCCAGCGGACGGACGGCGCGGCTAGGCTCGCCGCCGCACTCAGCGGCGGTGGAACGCCGTCGCGCGCCGGGTCGGGTCCCGGTAGACCCGGGAGTGACTCGGCGACCTCCGCAAGTCGCGCCGCGACGGCAGCGTCGCTGTTCTCCGGCGACAGCTCGGACAGCGCACTCGCGCAGCCGTCGCCCAACATGTCGATCGCCAGCAAGGCGACGTGTTCGTCGGCATCGTCGAGGGCGGCGAAGACGGGCTCACAACCGAGCTCCGCTTGCAGGCGCCGCCCGTAGCCGCGCAATGCCTCGAAGCGCACCTGCGCAGACGCATCGTCGAGGGCGGCCCCGAGCAGCAACGACACCCAGGTTTCCTGCTGCAACTGGGCGGCGGCAGTCGCGGCCAACCGGCGAACCTGGTCGTCATGGTCGTAGAGAGCTGTTTCGACGACCTCCGGGTCGAGTTGCGATGCTGCTGTCAGAGAAGCCAACGCCAGTCCCCGAATTCTTGCCTGCGTTGTCAGCACAGCGGGGTTGACGGGCTCATCGTCGGCCGGCTCGACATACCCCTCGGCGCCCGATCGGCCGTAGCGGGTCAGTTCCACGAGGCGTGCGACGGTGTCGTCGCCCGGTTCGATGTCGCGGGCGTTGGCGCGGGTCAGCGATTCGAGGCCGCGAGCAACTTGCAGGAGCTGCTCCAGCGGGGCGTCGCGCGACAGTTCGACGAGCGTGCGCTCCGTGGCGGCCATTTCCTGTGGCGAGGCCGGTTGCAGGCGTCCCAACGCCTGGCCGATGGCGCCGATGATGCGCGACTCGGACTCCTCGTCGAGGCGCGCGACGAGCACGTCGCGAGCGCTGCGGGAGGGCTCGCCGTACACCGATTGCGCCACCGCGTTGGCGGCCTCGGCGCGAATCGATGGATCGTCGTCGGTAAGCGCACCCTCGAGCGCGGCGATGTCGGCCTGCTCCTGTCGTCCGTAGGCGCGCGCTGCGAGGCGGCGCAGTGTCGGGTTGTCCGAGCGCAGCGCGTCGCTCAGAGGCTGGCGGCCGGCCGCATCGAGGGGTCGCGCGTCCTCGGCGGCGAGAAGCGCGGCGAATTGCTGTGCTTCCTCCGCGGACAGTTCAGCGAACGGGTTCGTGTCTTCGCCGCTGGAGCAACCGGCGGCGCCGACGATGCCAAAGAGGGCGACGGCGACGAATCGGGTGGCGAAATGGGCGGGCCCGGTCACGAGCGCCCGTTGAGCAGCTCGTAGGCGGCGCTCACCTCTTTGAACTTCTCGGCAGTCAGCTCCTCGAGCTCGGGGCCGAGGTGGGCGACGCGATCGGGATGGTACTTGGACGCCATTTCCTTGTAAGCCTTCTTGATCTCGGTTTTCGATGCGCCGTCGTACAGACCGAGCGTGGCGAGCGCTTTGCGCCGCACGTCGATCACGCCTCGGGTTGCGGGACGTCGGTACTGCGGATTGCGCGGCACGACGCTGTTGAGCGCGGCGCGGATCACGGTCAGCACCAGCCAGGTGCCCAGAACGTACAGGATGAGGCGGACGAGCATGCTCCCAGTATGCCATTTCACCGGGTATCCTCTGACCGCCACCGGAACCCAGGGCGGCTGTCTCCGGACCGTTTTACCAACGACTTTGCGCATCGCATGAGCTTCGATTCCCGACAGATCTTGGTGAGCTGCGAGCACGCCAGCAACCGTCTGCCTGCCGACCTGGAGGCGCCGGAAAAGCTCCTCGCCTTGCACATCGCCTGGGATCCGGGCGCGCTGTCGATCGCGGAGCGGCTTGCCGCGATGTTCGGCGCGCCGTTGCACGCCGGCAAGTACTCGCGGTTGGTCGTTGATCTGAACCGCACGGTCGGCAACTCAGTGCTCGTGCGGCGGCGCTCGGACGGGCACTCGATTCCGTTCAACCGCGGTCTGACGGTGGAAGCGATCGAGCGCCGGGTGAAGGACTACTACTTGCCTTACCGCAACGCCGTGGCCGATGGTGTGTCTTCGATCATCGAGGCACACGGCCGCTGCGTGCATCTTTGTATCCACACGTACACACCGCAGCTCAACGGCAATGTACGAGGCAACGACATTGGCTTGCTCTACGACCCGCACCGCCAGCCCGAAGCCGAGTTGGTGCACGAGCTGCGCGACGCTCTGGTCGAGCGCACCGGTCTCGTCGTTTGGCTCAACCGGCCCTACTCGGGCACGGCCGACGGCATCCTGCCGCGGATACGAGAGCGTCACGACGCCGAACGTTACGTTGCGATCGAGCTCGAGGTGAGCCAGAAGTTCGCCGAGCGCTCGGCCGAGCTCCGCGCCATCGCCGACGCCTTCAGCGAGTGCGTTCGCGACCTGCGAGGTTGGCAGGGAGCGGCGATCCCCGTGTAGCCGGCGCGCCGGCTCGGGTCGCCTAGCGTCCGCCCTTCTTCAGCCGCTTCAGCTCGTCGTTACGCTCGATCACCGAGGTGCCGCGCGTGATCCAGGCTTCGGCTTCGTCGCCCTTGAGATAGTGGCCGAACCAATCGAGCACGCGGTGGTGGTAGTCGACCTGGTTCTTTTTCTGTCGGTTGCTGTGGTTTTCGTCGGCGTACACGAGCATGACGAACTGCTTGCCGGCGCGGCGCGCGTAGTTGTACATCTCGATGCCCTGGTGCCAGTCGACGGTGCCGTCGCTGTCACCGAACGCCATCAGCATCGGAGTCTCGAGGTCGGGAATGCCGATCACCGGAGATTCGCGGACATAGGCCTCCATGTCGTCCCAGTAGGGCACGTCCATGCGCGCCTGGCCGGTCTCGAAGTGGGAGCTTTCCGGCAGCCCCTGATTCCAGTGGATCGTGCCGAACATCGAAAAGAAGTTGGTCAGCGCCGCGCCCGACACGGAAGCGGCGAAGATGTCGGTTTTTGTGGGAATGAAGGCCGCCTCGTAGCCGCCCCACGAGTGGCCGATGAGGCCGACGCGGTCGGCGTCGACCATGCCGGTGTCGACGGCGGCCTGCACCGCCGGCCGCACGCACTCAACAGCCGAGGTGCCCGGGTGCCGGCCGCGGTAGGTGATGTCGGGGGCCAACACGAAGTAGCCGAGGCTCGTCCACACGGCGGCGTTGTAGGGGCGGCGCTCGGTGGGCACGGAGTAGCTGTGCAGCGTCTGTGAGCGCAGCTCGTAGACGTAGGTGATCATTGGATACGTCTTGCCCGGTTCGTAGTCGGCCGGATACTTCAGGGCCGCCTGCAGGCGCGGGCCGAAGTCACACGCGTAGTCGAGGAGCTCGGAGTGACCCCAGGCGAAGTCGTCCTGGAAGGGATTGGTGTCGGTAATTCGCGCCGCGCCCGCCAGTTCGGCGTCGCCGATGAAGTAATTCGGCGATTCGTTGAAGTCCTGCACCATGTAACCGAAGGTGTCGGCGTCCGTCGCCTTGGTCAGGCGGCCGACGCTCTTGTCGAGCCACACGAGTCGTGTCGGCAGGTCGGTGCTGAAGCCGCCCGGAGCGTTACCGGCCGGGGCGCCGGAGGGCGACGGCGCTGTGGACGGGCCGGAGAGCGACAGGGTGCCGGCGGAGTCGACGTCGCCGGCGTTCGTCGAGCTCGCCGGATCGAGTCGCGCGTAGCCCGATTGCTTGGTCCACTGGCCGTAGAGGCTCAGATACAGAGGCCGGGTCGGGTCGATGAAGCGCTCCTCGGGATCAACGCGCGCATAGCGGTGGCGAATCTCGTCGGCAGCTCCATCGGTCAGCTTGGCGGCGTTCGAGCCGTCGGGCGCCACGCTCCATATGTCGTAGCGGTCGTACAGGAGCACCGCCGTGTCGTCCTTGGCCCAGCCGGCGAGGCCGTGCGACGGTTTTTGCTCCACGGGAAAGTCGAATTGCTCGTTCACGAACGACGTCGGCAGGCCGGCGGTGAGGTTGGTGTGCTTGTCGCCGCTGATGTCGTAGCTGAAGTGCTGGTCGTCCTTGAAGTAGAGGAGATGCCCGCCGCTGGCGCTGCCCCCATAGAAATAGCGCACGCGATCGATCACCCGCCGGCGCTCCCCGGAGGCAACGTCGATCACGTCGACGTCGACCCAGCGTCGGCCGAACATGCGGTCGAAGATGTACTCCTCGCGGTCGGTTTCGGTGGCGTGCTGCTGGCCGTGCAGCAGCGTGACGGTTTCGTCGAGATCCGAGCCGAGCTGCACGAAACGTTCGGCGTCGATATGCCACGCCGACAGGTAGCTCTTTTGCCGGTCGCGGCTCTCCTGCAGCTTTTGCATCGGGTTGATGCGCTCGTCGAGGGCATGCCAGACGTCGACGTCGGCGGGCTCGGTCGCATCGCGTTCGGCCGGTGGCTCTTCTTCATCCGAGCCTTCGGTGGCTTCCTGCTCTGCTTCGTCATCCACTCCTGCTGCCGCTGCGCCCTCGGTCTCGTCTTCGTCGTGTTCTTCTTCGACCGCGGATGCCGGCTTCTCCGGCCACTCGCGGATGCCGAAAAAGACGGTGCTGCCGTCGTCGGACCAGCTCGGCGCACGGTGCTCGACCACCCGCATGCCGGCCGGAAAGTCGCTTGCCTCGCGATGGTCGAAGCGCAGCATCGTCGGTTCGGCCGCCGAAGATTCGAGATCACGCCAGGCCAGAACGAGGTGCGTCGGGTCGTCGTGATCGTCGTCTTCGGCGGCGCGCAGGACGGCGAGATCGTCGCTTTTCTCACGCCACGCCAAGCGGCGGAACGTCGCATCGCCGGAATCGAGAACCCGCAGCGAGCCGCCGGCGGCGTCGTAGAGTTGCACGCCGTTTCCGGTACCGCTTGCGGTGGCGATCGTCATCGCCAGCAAGGCGCCGTCGTCCTGCCAGGCGAATGCCGCCACATTGCCGAAGTTAATGGACGTGCCGGCGGCGAGATCGCGGATCACCAGATCGGCCGAATCCTGATCCTCCGCGGGATAGCCTCGGATTACCAAGTAGGCGCCGGTGTCATTGAAAGTGAATGACCGGACGGCGTCGATGGTCTCGGTTTCCCCACCGCGTACATTCACCAATCCCATCTTGTTTCGCACCGGTTCCTGTTGCTCGCGCAGGCGGTCCTGATCTGCCTCGGAGTAGCCGACCTGGTAGGCGAGCCACGCCGTATCACGGGAGAAGGCGGGCCGGCTGCCGTTTTCCATGCGCCGGGGCTCTTGCGCGGCGCCGGTCGAGTGAACTTGCAGCTCGGAGGTTCCGTCGACACGCCGGATCCCTACCGCCAGGAATGTTCCATCGGGTGACAGGATCCCTTCGCCCAGCGTCTCCCACTGACCGTAGTCGGCGGCGGTAATCGGGGGCTTCTGCTGCGCCGGCAGGGTTGCGGCCGTCGTGAACGTGGTGAGAGCCGTGATTGCGGCGACGAGAGCTGCGGCGAGCCGATTGAGTTTCATGGGTCTTCTCCCCGAAAACAACGAGTTTGGGTGACTCCGTATCGTCACCCCGTAACGTACGTTGCCGATACTTCCGAGCGCCAGCGAACGGCGCGATTCTAGGGGACCAACGTGAGCGATACTCGGAACTTGATGCAGTAAGGTATTTCTTGATGAGAGTCACCATGAAAGCAACGACGCTGGCTGTCCTGGTGGCGCTGGTGTCACCATTGGCCGCCCTCGCGCAGGAGCAGGCGCCGCAGACCCGCGTCGAGCTCATCGAGCAACAGCGCCGTGAAAAGCGCGCTCGCTTGTGGCCGGAACGCTCGTCGCCGATTGCCGGGATCGCCAACGGGTTCGTCGAAAGGGGCCTGCTCGACGGCGTTACCGAAGGGCTGGGCGGTGGCAACGGCGCACAGTTCGTCCTCGGCGGCATGCGTTCGGGCCAGGGCATGTCGATGGGCGTCGGCTACCGGCGCAGCGACCTGCTCCACGATCGCTTCGGTTTCCGCACCACCGTACGGGGTACCCCCCAGCTCGCCTGGATGGCCGACGCGCAGGTCTACCTCCCGCATTTGGTCACCAAGCGCGGCTTCCTGGACGTCTACTTCAGGTACGAGTACTCGCCGATGATGGACTACTACGGCGACGGGCCCGACACCACACTCGAGCAGCGCACCAGTTATCGACTGGAGGATTTTCGTGGGTGGGTGCGGGGCGGCTGGAGGTTCTTCGACTTTCTGCGCATCGGCGGCACCGCCGGCGGTCACGACTTCAGCACCGGTTCCGGCAAGCGAGGCGGCGTGCCATCTATCGAAGAAACCTTCGATCCGGCGACCGTTCCGGGCCTTTTCATCGACGGACAATTCATGCACACGGGTTTGTTCGCGCAGCTCGATTGGCGCGACAATCCCGGCGGGCCTCGCTACGGCGGCAACTACAGGCTCGAATGGACGCGCTACTGGGACCTCGCCGACGCCGACCAGTTCAATTTCTGGCAGATCGAGGGCCAGATCGATCAGTACTTTCCCTACGCCAACCGCACCCGGGTATTCGCGCTGCACCTACACGGCGACTACACGTTCACGTCAGACGGCCAGCAGGTACCTTTCTATCTGCAGCCGACACTGGGCGGCAACGACGACCTGCGCGCCTTCGAGCGTTATCGCTTCTACGCCGACAACGCATTTCACGGCACCATCGAGCATCGCTGGTACGCGTTTGCCGGCATGGACGTGGCGCTGTTCGCCGACATGGGCAAGGTAGCCGACAATGCCCACCTGCTGTATCGCGCGAACCTGCGCGCCGGCGGCGGCATCGGCTTCCGCTTCAAGTTCGCCGAGACGGTGATCATGCGCATCGACCAGGCGTACGGCAACGAGGGATACCGTTGGATGTGGACCTTCAGCAACATTTTCTGATGCGGAACGAATCGATGAGCCGGAGATTCTGCTGCAAGCGCATGGGCATGGCGCTCCTGCTGTTCGCCGCTCTGTCTTGGGTCACTCCGGCGCAGGCGCAGAAGTTCTATCCGGACGACCCCCTGTGGAAGGAACCGCCGCCGGAAGACACCATCGACCCGCAGATCGTGACGCTCTCCGGGATCCTCGAGTTCTACACGAATCAGTTCACGCAGCCGGGAGAGCGGCAGCCGGATGAGGGCGTCATCCCGGCGCAAAACGTCAACACGCTCGGCGAAGTTCCCGACAGCCCCTGGTTCACCAACCGCCACGGCCGCAGCCGCATGCAACTCGACGAGCTGATCGCCGGTCCGGGCAACGAGCTCGCGCCGCGACAGGATGAGCCATGGCGCGTGCTTGCGGTGAAGCCCTACGGCGCCCGCACCGGGATGCTGGTCGCCGACGCTAACAATGTCGTGTACTTGCTGCGCTTCGATCCCAAGGGCGAGCTCGAGTTGCAGACCGGGGCGGAGCTGGTGAGCTCGAAGTTCTATTTCGCCGCCGGCTACAACGTGCTCGAGAACTACCTCGTTTACTTCGATCGCGACGACCTCGTCATTCATGACGGTGCCGAGAGCATCACCAGCTTCGGCGACCTGCGCGATTTGATTCCGGAAGACATCGACAACTTTCTCGAGCGCGTCAGGCCCGACCCTGAACGCGGCTACCGCGCCGTAGCCACGCGCGCGCCGCGCCGCCAGCTCCTCGGCAACTACCAGTTTTACGGGACGCGCAACGACGATCCCAACGACATCGTGCCCCACGAGCACCGCCGCGACCTGCGCGGCATCTGGGTGCTGAACGCCTGGCTCGGCAACGACCAGTTCAACCCGGCCAACACCTTCGAGGCGGTGATTTCGGAAAATGGCACGCAGTACATCCGCCGCTACGTCATGGACTTCTTCAAGACGCTGGGGGCCGGCGAGAAAGGGCCCAAGGAGGCGCGCGAAGGCAACGAGTACCGCTTCAACTTGAACCGCGCGCTCAAGAACGTCGCCGGCATGGGGGTGGTGACGCCGGCGTGGGCGAGGGCGTCGTATCCGGGCATTCGCTCGGTCGGACGTTTCGAGGGGGACGCATTCGAAGCCGACGCGTGGAAGGCAGACACGCATTTCATCACCTGGACGAATCGACTTCCCGACGACCTGTACTGGGGCGCCAAGCTGGTGATGAGCTTCACCGACGAAGAGATCCGCGCCATCGTCGACACCGGGGGCTACAGCGATCCGCGGGCGGCGCCATGGATCGCCGATGCGCTCATCAAGCGCCGCGACAAGATCGGCCGTGCCTTCTTCTCGAAGGTGCTGCCGCTCGACAACTTCCGCGTCGAGGACAACCGACTGGAGTTCGACGACCTGATGGCGGGCTACGGATTTGCTGGGCCGCGGCAGGTCGAGGTGATCTGGCACGCATTCGACAACGTGGCCGAGTCGACGACGATCATCACGCGCCTGGATGACGATCACCGGGCGCTGCCGCCGGGCGCTGCCAACGTGGCCGCCGGCGACTATCTCGCTGCCCAGATTGATGCCGTCGACACCCCCGGCATGAACGTCATCGTGTATCTGCGCGGGGAGCCAACCGGCTTCGAGGTTGTCGGGATCGACCGCAACTGGCCCGGCAAGCAAGTAGTCGAGCCGCAAACCGAAATCGGCGCCAACGTAGAGTTCAGTCGCTACGGAACGCTGGACGCTCGCCGCCAGGCTCTCTTGGATGGCCCGGCCGATGGCTACAACGAGACCACCGGCCGCAACCTGAGCACACAGGAGTGGTTCGACACGCGGCTGACTCTGTCGGAGCGCACCACCTTCGACGCCGTCACGCACGCGCTGATGAACAGCGAGTTGACCGATGAGAACGGCGACGATCTGGGTACCGCTTTCGATCTGATCGTTGGTCTCGAGCGCATCGCCGGCCAGTACTCGGGCCGCGGCGGTGACGAGCAGTTTCGTCTTTATGTCAGCCTCGATCCCGAGGCCGAGGACGTCCTCGAGCGCGCCACGCAGTTCCACGATGACGGCGGAAACACCGTCTATCACGTCGGCTACCCGCGCTCGTACCGGCAGGAGGGCGATGTTCCCAACATCCAGTTCTCGATGTCCGAAGACGGACTGCGCGGCGACATCGACGTCGACTACCGTTCCAGCTCGTCGCCGCAGGCACTGTTCAACGGTCACCTGACGTCGTCGAACTCCGATGTCCGCGCCGGCGACAACCACGAAAAGCACGACGGTCGCTGGACGGGACTGGGCAACTGGTGGCAAGAGGTTCTCGGAGGAATCGGGCTCAGGCGGGCGGAGGGCGGTTCCGACCTGCTGTCGCGCCCGGTATATGAGTTTCCCACGCCGCTGCCTCCGGACAGGCCTC
>CBDUXW010000013.1:0-15627 GCA_965371275.1 uncultured bacterium
GGGAGCACCGTGACTTTCGCGATCAGCCGGTCCCGCCGGGCACCTACGTCGTCCGCTACCTGCATCAGCCGGATGACGGGGATCATCTGGGCGAGACGACGTTCCGGGACTTCGGCGTCCTCGTGCCGACGGTAACGGCGCGAAGCACGGCCCCGCAGAGATTCGACGTCACCCTGGGACAGTCGCTGACACTCAACACCCATCCGTTCGCCTGGGGCCTGTGGCCGCCGAACGAAGTTTCCACGGGCGGAACGCCGGAACTCGGTTCCTTTCATGGCGACAAGTGGGCAATAAAGCTTTCGCTGCCGCGCCCGGATGCTGACCCGCTCACCATCGCCTTCGTGGTCGTCGGCACCGAGCGCTCGCTATACTGACCCTTCATGACCGCTCCCTCACCGCAACGCGACCCCACCATCCACACGACCGAGCTCGGCGGTCGCCGCCTCGAGTACGCACTCTGCCGCGTCTTACCGGATACCGCCCTGGTGCTGCGCGACGTCCTGCGCGAGGCCGATCGTCTCTGGGCGGCCCACCTCGGGCCCGAAGCCTACGCGGAGTTGCGTCGAAGCGAAGCGGGTGAGGAGTTCTTCACCGGCCGCGTTCGCCTCGAACCGGTCCCGCCGGAGCGCGAGATGGTTGCCGTGTGGCTGCCTTTTCCACCGGCCTTCCGACAGGCGCTCCGACCTCAACTAGTCGACGCCATCGAGACGTACGCGTCGAAAGACGACCCTCGAGCACCACATCTAGAGTGCCGGCCATGACGGCGAAAATCCCGCAAGCTTGACACCTCCGGAGCCCACTTCTATTCTCAGTTTGTTCACTTCAGCAGCCTCCTCAAGGTCCCCCGCCGTTCCCGAGAGTTAGGCCAAACAAGCTCCGAACCGGCGACCCGCTGAGTCCCTGAATCGCTCGCAACGAGTGAATTAGTGGCAGGGTTTCATGCGCTTTGTGCAAGAACAATGACCGCGCTCGAGTTCCACAGAGAGCATCCTACGCTCGAATTCGCGCCCGTACTCCGGGTCATCAAGTACACGGGCCTCGACAGCAACGCTTTGCACGATGACGACGTCGCTCGCATTCTCCAGCTCTATCCCCACTTCGAGAGCGACCCCGAGCTCGTCGTCGGCGCGGCAGCGGTTTGCGAGCACACAGAGCTCGAGGCCGAGGAGCTCGAGCGCCTGCTGACCGAGCACCGCGCTCAAATCCCGTACCTGGGCTCTCCGACGCACCCCATGGTTCCAGGTATCGGTTTGCGCATGATCCGCGCGGTGGCGGCCGGTAACGACCCATGGGAGCAGACAGATCAGGATCTGTACACCCTCACGGAAATGTCCGAGAAAACGGGCATCAGCCTGGCGAGCTTGTCAAAATATCTCCGGGACCACCCCGACCGCATCCCCTCGCAGCCGGTGGGCAAGATGCGTAAATTTCCGTCCCAGGCGGTGGACGCCTTCCGCCGGATCAAAATGGAGAACCTCGGGCGCCGCGCCGGCGGTCGCCGTCAGGTGCAGCGGCAGAAGGCCGCGGTAAACCGGCGCTTCGCGACACGGTTTGCCGAGCTCGAAGAACAAGTCGACGCCGCCGTCGAGGTATCGAAGAGCCTGGCCAAGACGCTCAGCGGCCTGTCGCGGCAGGTACGGCGGGCACGCATCATGGCGGAGTCCGGTGCCAAGATCGCTCCCGGCCACGAGCCGGGGCGTCCCCGGCGCTCAGGAAGCCAGCGTCCGGACACCATCGTCGCCACTTGCAAGCGTGTCCTCACCGAGGCCCCTGGCCCCATGCGCGTCGCCGATATCACCGAACGCGTGATCGCCCTCGGCGCCGAGATCCGCGCCAAGAACCCCAACGTTACCGTCTCCTCGATCCTCTCGTCGTACGCAGACTTCACCCGCGTCAAGCGAGGCTACTACGAGCTTGCCGAGCCGCAGCCCGGCGCCGAGTCGGTGGTCGCCGATCACGACGTCGACGCGATCGCCGGCCTCCCGACGGCGAGCTAGTCGGCGGGCCAACCGCCGCCGGCTTCGGCGACGCGGTTCAGCAAACGACATTTTCGTCTTTACCATTGCGTGTCGTATGTGGCACAAATGTGGTCGTGAAACGCTGCCAATGAGCAGTTGACGGTAGCTATAATCAATGCTGCGAAGCTGCCTCACCTCTCGCAGCCGAGGAGGGTGCGTTAGCACGCCCATGTCCGTGGCAGGAACTCCGAGCGCAGACAAACTGAATAGAGCCGAGCTGGTTGCTGCCGCTGTAGAGCGAAACCGCGATATATGGGTGCGCATGGCTCTGCGGATCACGGCGAACCTCCACGATGCCGAGGACGCCGTGCAGGAGGCGATTTCGCGGGTCTTGACCGGCCCGGGGGATCTCCACGATGCCGACTCTGCCGGACGTTACCTGACACGCAGCGTCAGCCACTGTGCCATCGACCGCGTACGCGCCCGCAGCCGACTGACCAGTTTCGCCGAGGCAGACGAGCCCGGCCCGCGGTTAGCGCCTGTGGCCGCCGACCAGGAAACACGCCTCGTTTCGCTCGAAGAAACCGCTTTCGAGAACGAGCGGCTTCGCTGCATGCTCGCCGAGCTTCAAACGTTGCCGAAACCGCAGCGTGAGGCGATTGAATTGCTCGTCTTGCGCGAGCCACCGCTGAAACTCAGGGAGGCCGCGGAGCTCACGGGAGCACCGATATCGACGCTTCACAGCCGCCTCCAGTCCGCCCTCGAGAATCTGCGGAAATTGCTCTCGGAAAATGCCCACTGAGCCCGTTATCAGCACAACGAGGTCGAAAGCGTGCGATCTCTGAATCCGGGACAAATACCATGTTGTTGAACTCTGAAGAGCTTCTAGCGCTGGTGCATGGGGACGCCGAGCCGGATCGCCTCGCCGATCTACTCGATAGGTTGGAGCGTTGCCCTGAGAGCACAGCGGCTCTCCAGGTACTCGTCACCCTCAGGGCACACCGCGAGGAAGCGCTCGAGACACTCCGTTCTGCTGCGGAGCACGAGCGCGTGTCGCCGGTTCTGCATCCGGCCACCATTCACACCCTGCCGACGGGATGGGCATTGCAAGGGCTGCGGTTGGCCGCATCGGTCGCCGTGGTCACGCTGGTCGGTTTTTGGGCTGTGAGCGCCCCCGTGACATCTGTCGAGTCGATCGCGCAAGAACGCCCGGCAGGCTTCGCGGCGCTCGCAACCAGTGAGTACAGCAACTCCGTAACGACTGCCCCTCGTGTTGAGCTGACCGCACAGAGCGAGCGCGGAACGATCGACCAGGCCCGCCTGCTTATCGAGCAGGAACGGGCCGGTGAAGCCATCGAGCTCTTGGTCGCTCTCGACAGCGATGCGCTCGCCGCCCGCCTGTTTCTCGGCATGGCTCAGTTCTTCTCCGGCCAGCACGCCGTGGCAGTGGACACGCTGAGCCTCCTCCGTAACTCGGAAGACACCTTCATTTCACGCCAGGCGCAATGGTACGAGGCCAACGCCCTGTTGGCTCTCGAGCGCCCGCTGGAGTCGCTCATTCTGCTCGCCAGGCTGAAGAGTGGCTCACAGGCGCGTCGGTTCAAGCCGGAAGCGACCGCCAAGTACGCCGAAGTGGCCGCGGCGCTGGGGCTGAACGTCCGGAGCGTGACGAGCGAGCAGTAGCAGCCTGCGGCAACGCGGCTGCACGACAAGATCGGGAAAGTGCCGAAATATCGGCACTTTCCCTTTTCGCTGCCCGGTGGCGCCGGATGTTCGGCGCTCCACGCTCGGCAACCCGCACCCCGAATCCTGCCTGAGCCTTTGCCTGCTTGAGTTTCGGCCCTGACGGCGAAAGATGGCACGGAGCTTGCTTTGGTAAGTGGCAGAGCGAACCGCAGCCAAAGGAGAAGCTCTTGCCACGAATCATCAAACCAATCGTTTCACCCCGGGGCCGCGTCCTTGTGGTTTCGGGAGCAATATTGTGGCTTATCGCCACAGTGGTGCTGTCAGCCGCGCCGCCAGGCGCGAACGCCGCGGAAAGCGCGGTCAAGAACGTCACGCTCGCCCACTTCGAGACGGTCGACGGCGCTCCGGGAGTGTTGTATCGCCCGCGCGTGTCCACCAGCCTCGACGGAACGCTGTACGTGGTCGACGACGGCAACCAGCGCGTGTTGCGACTGGTCGCCGGTCCTGGACATCAATATCGGGCTGCAGCGGTGTATGGATCGAAGGGTACCGGTCCGGGGGAACTGCTCAAGCCACGAAGTGTCGCCGCAGACGTCAAGGGGAACGTCTTCGTCGCCGACGTCCAGGGCAGCCGTATCAACAAGTACGCGGCGGACGGTACGTATCTGACCTCGGTCAGCCTGCCGATGGCATCGGCGGTCCTCGTCGACCCGGAAGGCCACGTGCTGGCGTATCCGGGCCGCGGTACCGCGTTCGTCACCCGTTTCAGCAACGACCTGACGAGCGAAGAATCCTTCCTCGTGAAAGGACCGCGGCACCGGTCGCCCAAGGGGGCCTTCATCGCCATCGATGCCGGGGGTCGTCTGTACTTCCTGGATCAGGAAACTCTCCGCGTGAAGGTATTCGATCAGGAATTCAGCCAGATCAACGAATGGCCCATCGATCATCCGGGTTTTCACGAGCTTGTCGCTCAGGAACGCGAGGCGTTCGCCGCCCGGGCCGCAGCCCAGGGGAAGCTGGGCTTCGCCTACGTCGTCTCGTCGATGGCCGTTGATCCGCAAGGCGAGCGGGTGGTGCTCACCTACCTGATCACCGGACCGGACGGAGACAAGATCACGCACGTCTCGTTGTACTCCACGGACGGCGTCTTTCAGTGGACGGAGATCCGCGACAAGAGAATCCACACCGCCTCGCCGCTGGCCGAGGGGACGTGGGTCGAAGCAGGTATGGAAGCGATTTCGGTTTGGGGACCGCAATCAGCAGAAACGTCGAAAAACTGATGATCGGGTCCTCAAGCAACGAGCTTGGAAAGAGATTTGACGCTTTGCGACGCAACAAGGAGAAGAAGATGAGCAAGCAAGGACGGAACCGGAGCTGGATGGAAGTTGGCGGCGCGATCTCGGCCATCATCGTACTGGGCATCGGCGCGCTTCTGGTGGCCACGCCGGCCTTTGCCCAACAGCGGGGCGGTCAAGGCGGTGGCGGGACAGACTGCGGCGAGGAGTGCTACTACGAGTGCGCGTCCGAAGGCGGCTGCGTCAGCTACTACGCGCAGGGCAGCTACGTGACGATGATCTGCGAGGATGGCGACATCACGATCCAGATGGCCTCCGGCACGTACTGCGCCAGTTAAGGTCTCACGGCTGTTGGCTGCGGTAGCGCACGCTGGCCGGTGGGTCTCCCCCCTTGCACCTGCCGGCCCGCGTGCCACCGTCTGAAGCAACACCAAACCAAAGGGCCTGAACCCCAAGGTTCAGGCCCTTTCGTTCTTGCTAGGATTGGGGTGAGAGGTTCGGCCTCCCGACCGGAGGTAGCCTTCTCATGGGGGTACGGTGATGAATCCTGAGCTACGACCCGATGCGTCCGAAGGGCACGACGGCGGGCCGCCCACCTGGATATCGCGTGCCGCGCGGATCGTGATAGTGCTGAGCGTCGTCGGCATTGCCGCGGAAATCGGCGTCTTGTCGTACCAGCGGCTGTCGTCGACGGACCCGGCTCCGGATCCGGGTCCGCCACAGGCTGCCTTGGCGCAGCCCGGGGGGCCGCTGCCGGCGGGCACGACACTGGGCGCACTGGAGGTCCGGGATTTTGACGACAACGCCGGGCGGTTTGCCGAACAACTGCAGCAACCACCAACGATCGTGTTTCTCTTCACCACCACCTGCCCGGCATGCCAGCAAAACATGCCGGCCTGGAACGACTTCTACAGCGAGGCGGCAGCGTCCGACGACGGCCCGCAGATCGTGGGGTTGTCACTCGATCCGATGCAGCCCACGCGAAACTTTGTCGCCGCGTACGGCATCGAGTTTCCGGTCGCGGTCGTAATCGATCGCAGCAGCCTCGACGCCCAGATCAGGCCGGTCTACGTACCCCAAACCATCGTTGTGAACGCGGACGGCGTGGTATTGAACGCCTGGACAGGGTTGTTCGAAGGCGACATCCGTGACGCCGTGGCCGCTGCTACCGCAGCGCAGCCAACCGCCGCCGGTAGTCACTAACCCGAATACCTCAACGGCTTGCAATGCGAGCGGGCGCGAGCGCGCGCCGATTCGGGCGCGGAGACGTACTTTTCTGTACGTCGAGCACCCGAATCAAGCGCAACGCAGTCATCGCGCGCGCTCGCGCCCGCTCCGCTTTAGCTGACGCCGTAGCGACGTAGCTTCGACTGCAAGGTCGTGCGCGGAATCTGCAGCATGCGCGCCGCGCAGCTCACGTTGCCCTCGGCCATCACCAAGACACGGCGCAGGTGTGCCGCCGTCGTCAGGTCGAGACTCAGCGAATCGCGGCGCGATCCGTTGAGAACGGGCGCGTGCCCGTTACCCGATCCGTTGCCGCCCGCCGGTGCATGCGCGTGAGCGCCGTTGCCGTTGCCGTGGGGCGCGCCGTTGCCGCCATTGCCGCGGAGCCGACCTAGGTCGCCGCCGAGCGAGGCCAGGAAGACCTCTGGATCGGTGTATTGCACGTTTCGATCGCGGTTCCCGTTCGCGGGCTTGCGGCGGTGACCCTTCGAGGCAGCGACGGGATGACGCGCCGTCGTGGGCGCGCGCCGGTTCCCATTCCCGTTCCGACTGCCCTTCGCGCTGCGCGACGTGGCCGCATGAAACGGCCTGACGAGCTGTGGAAACGGGATGTCGGCAATCTGCCCCTCGCAGTTTGTCGCTGCCGCCCGCAGCACCAAATTTCGGAGCTCTCGGGCGTTACCGGGAAACGGATACTCGATCAGGTCGTTCAGCGCCTTCGTAACGATCTCGAGAGAGTGCCCCCAGCGTTCTTCCAAAACCGTCACGAAGTAGCGGGCGAGCACCGGTATGTCCTCCGGCCTTTGGCGCAGCGGCGGAATGTCGATCGTCAGAGGGGTGAGCCTGTAGTACAGATCGCTGCGGAACCGGCCGGCTGCTACTTCGGCTGCCAAGTCTCGGTTGCTGGCTGCGATCACGCGTACGTTGATGCGCCGCATCCGGCCCTCGTCGCCAAGCTGCTGGATTTCGCCGTATTCCAAGACGCGCAGCAAAGCAGCCTGCAGAGTCGGGCCCATCTCACCGATCTCGTCCAGAAAAAGCGTGGCGCCGTCGGCCATTTCGAACCGGCCGCGCTGATCGCGCACCGCACCGGTGAACGCACCGCGCCGGTGGCCGAACAACTCGCTGGCGATCAACTCGTCGGGGACCGCGGCGCAGTTGATCGTCCATAGCCCGCGCTCACTACGCGCACTCAGGCAGTGCAGCGTTTGCGCTATGAGCTCCTTGCCCACGCCCGTCTCGCCCTGTATCAGGACGGGTTCATCGAGACCGGCGTAGCGCCGCGCCAGAAGCTCGACGTAACGGATCTCGGCGCTGCAGCCGACCATTGTTTGCGGCGGCGACGCCTCGCTGAGGCAACGGCGCGCTTCCCAGGTCGCCAGCAGGTCAGCGACCGCGGCGGCGCGCTCGTGCGCCGTTCCGTTGGCGGGCTTGTCGGTTTCCAGGCCCACGATGCCGCAAATTCGCCCGGCAAGGTTCACCGGCACTTCGACGCTATACGGGTATCGGCCGGGATCCACGCCCGCGGGAGCTTCGACTGTTTGCGTCCGCAATCTTGCCCACGCTCGGTGTGCTCCCGGAACCGACAAACATGCGTTTGCCGCGGTCGCCAGCACAACGTCGCGATCAGAATCCTGCGGCGGACGGCACAACAGCTCCAGCAGTCCAGACTTGGCCATGCCTCTGGCCTGCATCATGGCTCACCTCCCCTTGCTTGCCTCCCCCGTCGTTCAGGGACAACACGGCCCTATGCCAGATAACGGTCGAAGGGCCTCCCTTACGACGGGCGCCAGCGTATGGCCATGAATAGATGCTGTTGGGCTGCGGTGGCCATAGCTAGTGCGCCACAAACACTGCACCAAATAATCGAATAATTCCAGCCCCTGGTCCGCAAATCATTCTACAATCGGCCAACCTAAGTTGCTCCTGACGGCTTCTGCGCGTGAGTTCCCTCTGGAGCGACGTGATGAGAAACTCCGAGGAGTGTCTCAGCACCTTGCGAATCTGCGATCGGAGAGATCGATGCACATCCGGCGACTCGCCATCGGAACTCTATTCATCACCTCATTGACGCTGTTCACGCCGGCGCCCGCCAGCGCCGGACCCGAGTTGACGTTCGTTCTGGGCGCCATGATCGGCGACTCGTTGACCGACGTCCTCCAGATTCGTCCGAACAACCTGACCGCAGGCTTCGAGAACGCGCCGATATACGGCGCTCGCCTCGGCTGGAACGCCTTTCCGTTCGCCATCGAAGGCAGCCTGGTGGTCAGCCCCAGCGGCATCAACGTCACCAACATCGGCACTCTGGACGCCCGGCTGATCTACGCTGAAGCCGAAATCCAACTCTTGATTCTCCCCGGTCCGGTCTCGCCGTACATCGGCGGCGGCCTGGGAATCCACAACATGCGACTCGACGTCGGCGCCCGGCCCAGCGAGACGACGGTTGGCTATGTTTTCGGCGGCGGCTTGAAGGCCGCATTCGGCACGCTCGGGTTTCGGGTCGACGTCAAGGACCACATAACGCCCCTCGACGTTACCGAGCTCGGCGACGAGTTCATCACCGCGCTCGGAATCGCGGAGACGACACGCAGCCACAACGTCGAGTTGTCGGGTGGGTTGATGATTCGCTTCTGACCGCGCCGTGGCGCTGCGGTGCCGTGGACCGTCAGTTCGACAGATGGCGGCGCAGGAAGCTGGCAACCAGATAGGCGTCGACGAAGTAGAACGGCGGCTTGCCGAGGGTGTAGTGACCGCAGGGCAACACGACCCGCCGAAAATCGACTTCAGCTCGATGCAAGGCGTCGACCAATGCTTGCGAGTGCGCCGGCAGGAAGATCGGGTCGTAGGCGCCGGAGACGAGCATCAACGCCGGCCGGGTAGCGGCCAGCCGGGCGGCGAAGTTGGACGGCGATATGGGCGCCCAACAGCGCCGCAAAGTATCGAGATCGACGTGCGGCTCGAGGCTCTCGCGAACGTGGGTAGTGGCCAGCCCCGACCACACGACGTCGGCGAAATCACCCGCGACATGGTTGAAGGCCGCGGCTCTGATACGAGATTCGTGGCTCAACGCCAAGAATCCGACGCATGAGCCCAAGCTCGTGCCGAACAAGCCGACCCTGCTGTAGCCTCGGGCGAGCAACCAACCGACCAGTTGCCTCGTTTCGATGACCGCCCGGCGAATCGCCTGCAGGGTCAATCCGAGCTCGGGACCCACCATGGCGTCGGCGCGGAGCATGCCCCGTGGTCGGCGTTCCTCGTGGTACGGCAACGTGAGGCGTAGCGCCGTCAAGCCGCAAAGGTTGAGAATTCGGCAGGCCTTGACCAGCGACTCGCTGTCGGCGTTCCACTGCGGAATCACGACCACCGCTCGACCGTTGGCGCGCGGTGACTCGAACAGGCGGGCCGAGGCCCGACTCAGCTCGGGCTCGTCGGCAGGGAGCGGTGAGTCGAAGCACAACCGGTGCCCGTCGAACTCGACCGACCCCATCTCGGGGGCTTGGTAGAACTTCTCGCTGCGATCCACGAGTTGCTCCGCCAAGCACGGCAATCCCCCCTCCGGCGCAACGCCGCCGAATTCGTCTCGAACGAGTCCGGCAAGGCGCTGCACGCCCCAGCCAAATTCCTGCGGCAGACGCTCGTCGGCGTCGTCGGCAAAGATCGAGTGCTCCCAGCGAAGGAAGAAGCGGCGTAGCACGGGCGTTCAACGGGCAAGGAGGGAAAAGTGCTGACCGGGTGGGCGAATCGGATAGTAGCAGAGCACTCGTGCTGCGCCCTACAAATGGAGGTGCCCCGGTAGCGGCGCAGCACTGGTGGCCTGTTATCGCTAGCAATCCCGGTGACCGCTCGTTACGCTCCCCAACGAGCGTCGAATCAGGAGAGATCGCCATCAGCAGGTCGCAGCAGCCCTACCGCCGCACCAAAATCGTGTGCACCCTGGGTCCGGCGACCGAGACGCGGGAGCAGATCCGTGCGCTGTTCGACGCCGGCATGGACGTCGCACGCCTGAACTTCTCGCATCAGACCATCGATTGGCACCGAGAACGGGCGGCGATGATCCGCGAGCTGGCTGAAGAGACCGGCCACCCGATCGGCATCCTGCAAGACTTGCCGGGCCCCAAGGTGCGCGTCGGCGAGATTCCGGATGGTCCCATCGAGTTGAAAGCGGGGCAGGAATTTCTACTCACCACCGACGGCGGCGACGGCAACGTCCACCAGGCCTCCGTGAACCACCTGACGCTCGATGAGGAAGTCGAACCGGGTGACCCCATTCTGCTCGCCGACGGCACGGTGAGGCTGCGCGTCCTGCGCATCGAGGAACGCGGCATCGTGTGCGAGGTCATGGTCGGAGGACGACTTTCTTCCCACAAAGGGGTGAACCTGCCGACACGCTCGCTGTCGTTGCCGGCTGTCACCGAATACGACAAGGAAGCCCTCGTCGCCGGCCTCGACATGGGTGTCGACTTCATCGCCCTGTCGTTCGTCCGCTCGCGCGAGGACGTGGAACTGGCCCGGCGACTCATCGAGGAGCACGGCGCGCACGTGCCGCTCATCGCCAAGATCGAAAAACACGAAGCCATCCAGAACCTCGACGAGATCATCGAGGCGGTGGATGCCGTCATGGTGGCGCGCGGCGACTTGGCCGTTGAGATCCCGTTGTGGGACGTACCCCAGGTGCAGAAGCGCGTAATCCGCGCCGCCAACAACGCCGCCAAACCGGTGATTACGGCGACGCAGATGCTGCTGTCGATGGTCGACTCGCCCCGCCCGGCGCGCGCCGAGACCAGCGACGTTGCCAACGCCCTCTACGACGGCACCGACGCCGTGATGCTGTCGGAGGAGACGGCCATCGGCAACTACGCGGTGGAAACGGTCGAGGTGATGGCGAAGATCAGCGTGGCAACTGAAGCCACGCTTTTCAAATCCGGTTACTACATGCCGCTGCCGGAAGATCGCCGGCACCTGGTTCCCGACGCGGTCGCCGCTGCCGCCTGCATGCTGGCCCGACACCTCGAAGCGACGGCGCTGGTCGTCCCGACGCGTACCGGCAGCACCGCAGCCAAGATCGGCGCCTGCCGACCGTCGCAACCCATCGTGGCCATCGGAACCCATCGCGAAGCGGTCGGGCGTATGACCATCCTGTGGGGCGTGGTGCCGATCTTCGGCGAGGAGCTACTCACCCATGAGTCGATGCTCATGGAAGCCGAACGCCGCGCCGAAGCCGCCGGGCTGATCAAGCAGGGAGACCTCCTCGTGATCACGGCGGGCTTTCCCGTAGGGGGGCCGGGAAGCACCAACACCGTTACGGTGAAGACCGCCGGCGAACAGCTCAGCACCTTCGGCGCCGAATGATGCGTAGCTGTCGAGGTCGAGATCGTTCGCGATTCGCGGCGGACGCGAGCCAACGAGCGCAAACTGGCGGACACTACGGCAGAATGGCACCCTTATCCCGGACTTCGCAACGAGGTATTTGAGTGAACGAACGATCGTCAGCCACTTCGACCCGACCGGTTCTCGCCACCAAAGTCGAGCTCTTCACCGAGTCGGTAATTCGCGAGATGACGCGCAAGGCGATGGTTCACGACGCGATCAATCTGGCCCAAGGATTCCCCGATTTTCCCGCCCCCGAGATCATCAAACAGGCCGCGATCGACGCCATCAACGCGGAGGTCAACCAGTACGCGATCACCTGGGGCGCCAAGAGCATGCGCGACGCCCTGGTCGCCAAGTTGCAACAACACGACGGACTGGAAGTCGACCCGGAACGCGAGCTGACCGTCACCTGCGGCGCCACGGAAGCGATGATGGCAACGCTGATGGCGCTCATCAATCCCGGCGACGAGGTCATCGTGTTCGAGCCGTTTTACGAGAACTACGGCCCCGATGCCATTCTGTCGGGCGCCACGCCGCGATACGTGTCGCTCGTGCCGCCGGATTGGTCGTTCGACCCCGAGGAGCTCGAGGCCGCGTTCAACGACAAGACCAAGGCAATCGTCATCAACACGCCCAACAATCCCACGGGCAAGGTTTTTTCCGACGACGAGCTGCAGATCATCGCCGACTTGTGCCAGCGCTTCAATGTAATCGCCGTGACCGACGAGATATACGAACACATCATCTACGGCGACGAGGAGCGTCCGCTGGCCCACCGTTCGCTGATCACATTCGACGGAATGCGTGATCGCACGGTCGTCATCAACGGCATGTCGAAGACGTACTCGGTGACCGGATGGCGTGTCGGTTGGACGGTCGCCCAACCACGGATTACCGAAGCGATCCGCAAGGTGCACGACTTCCTCACCGTCGGCGCCGCGGCACCTCTGCAGGAGGCAGGAGCTACGGCGCTGGCCCTGCCGAACAGTTACTACGACGACCTCGCCGCCGGCTATCGCGCCCGGCGCGACGTCTTGTGCGCAGCGCTGCAGGAGGCGGGCTTCGGCTTCCGCGTCCCCGACGGCGCCTACTACGTGATGACCGACATCAGCGGCTTCGGTTTCGCGAACGACGTCGAGTTCGCCGACCACTTGGTATCGGAAGTCGGCGTCGCCGTGGTACCCGGATCTTCGTTCTACAGCGAAGCAGGGGGAGGCTCCCAAATGGTCCGCTTCGCCTTTTGCAAGACAAATGAAACCTTGAACGCAGCCGCCCAGCGACTGGCGCGGCTGCGCTAGGAGAACCCGAAATGTCCGTCCTCAAGCAAATTACGGTGTTCCTCGAGAACGTCCCCGGACGCCTCGCCACGCTCTGCGACACGCTGCAGCAGCAGGGTGTGAACATACAGGCGATGACCACGTCGGAGGCGTCGGAATACGGGGTCGTCCGCATGATCGTCGACAACGTCGATGCGGCAACGGAGTCGCTGAGGGTCGTCGATCTTCCGTTCTCGACAGTAGATGTCCTCGGCGTCGAGGTGCCCAACGAGCCCGGAGCACTCGGCCACGTCGCCGTGCGGCTGGCGGAATCGGGAATCAATGTCGATTACGCCTATGTGGCGCCGGCGGTGAGCTCGGGGCAGGCGCTCTGCGTGTTCAAGGTTCCCGATCCCCACGCGGCCAACGAGCTGATGTCGGCAGAAGGCTAGCGGCCCGTATCGGATGAACAGTTAGCCTCGGGCCGGTTCTCTCAACCGTTTTCGTTGGCAGAGCGCGGCGGCGAGCTTGCCGCGACGACGGCGAACACCACGGCGGCGGCGACGACGGACGGGAAAATCTGGTGGACCTGTTGAAGGGCGGGAACAGTCACCGTAACCGATCCCCACAACACGACCACGGCCCCGCCGATGGCCATCGATCCGAGGGCAGCGGCGGCGTTGCCGCGCCAGCCGAACAAGGCGGCAAACAACGGGACACCAAAGCACGCCGCATACAAGCTGCCGGAGAAGATCGTCAGCGACAAGATGTCACCCGGCGGCCGCAACGCCACCACCGCCGTGACCGACGCGAACACCACGACCTGCAAGCGAGTGAAGCGCAACGAACGCTTGTCGTCGAACCCTCCCCACAAGACCTCCACGAAATCGCGTTGCAACGCCCCGGCGAGTACGAGCAACACCGAGTCGATCGACGACATCGCGGCGCCCAGCAACGCCGTGAGAATCACCGCGGCGGCAAGCTCCGCAGTAATCTCGGGGTTGGTCAACAGCGCCGGAACAATGGCGTCAGTGTCGGTGAGCGCACCGTTCTCGAGTAATCCGCGGGCCAGTGCTCCGAGCGGCAAAAGACACAGATAAGAAAACCCGATGGCCGCCGGCGCCACGATCATGGCCCGCCGCAACGCGGTGGCGTCACGCAGCGCGAAAAAGCGCGACACTTGCCGTGGCTCGACAAGGAACTTGGCGCCGCCGGCAAACGCCACACCGATCAGCACCGCCCAGGGCATGGTTCCGGTGCTCGCCACCAGAGCCTCGCCGAGCGGCCGCCCGTCCGCGGCCGTTCCCGGGGTGGCAGCGACTCGCTCAATGAGGGTTGTCCACCCTCCTCCGGCACGCACGACGCTGAACAGGAGATAGGCGCTTCCCAGCAACATCAATGCTCCCTGCACGGCGTCGGTGCGAACCACGGAAATAAACCCACCGAATACCGTGTAGGCCACGACGATCACGAAGACGAGGGCAATTCCGGCCCCGTAAGGGATGTCCAGGTAGGCCTGCATTGTTCCGCCGATACCTTTGAACACCGCCGTCATGTAGAAAATCGACGAGATCAGGATGACGCCGGCTGCGGCTACGCGAACCGCTTTGGACCCGTAGTGGGCTCCGAGGTACTCGGCAACCGTCAGCGCATCGTGTTGCTCGGTAGCGCGGCGCAGGCGCGGCGCCACCAAGTGCCACGAGGCAGTCGCCATGATCAGCAAGATCAAGCCCATGGCGAGCCACGAGAAGCCGACGTCATACGACACGCCGGCAAAGCCGACGAAGCTGTTCGTCGAGAAATAGGTAGCGTAGAACGAAAGCCCGAGAGCGACACCGCCCATGGCGCGGCCACCGATATAGAAGTCGGCGGTGCTGCGGGTTGCGCGGTGACCGTGCCAGGCGTGACCGATGATCACCAGCAAATAGATGAACAGGGCGCCGAGCGCCAGGCTGTGGTCGCTAATCCACGCCCCCATCAGCTGTCGTCTCCGGTACCCGGTCCGCGCTTCCACGCGTACAGCGCGTTGACCACGACGACGACCACCATCGCCACGGCGATGGCGATGATCCCTCGACCCACACCGAGCATGGGCGGCACTGTATCAGGCTGTAGCCTGTTGGCAGGCCTGCTACGTCGTCACCGTGACTTCGGGTAGCATGGGCGCATCATGGTGCCGCACGCCATCATCGTCGACTTCGCCATCGCCCTCCTTGTCGTTTCGGTGGGCTTCGACATGCTCGCCGCCATCGTCGAGGAACGGGAGCTGCGGGTGGTGTCCTGGTGGACGCTCCTGCTCGGCACAATGGCCGCCGCCCTGTCGGCGGTTTCGGGCTATGCCACCGCGTCAACACTCAGTGTGGCCGGCGAGGTTTCGGACACCCTCGAGCTGCACCGATACCTGGGCCTCGCAACGCTGACGAGCTTCGCCATCTGCTCCGTGTGGCGCGCCCGGCAGCCCGGTTCCTTCCCCGAGCGTTACACCGGCCTGTACTGGACCTTGGCCTCGATCGGCCTCGGGTCGCTGCTCGTAACAGCGTATTTCGGCGGGATTCTGGTGTTCCGGTTTGCAGTCGGAGTCGTACCGCCGGCCTGAGCCCTGATAGGCCGTAGCGAAGCGATCCCGCACAAGATTCGCGCCCCGCCGCTACCGTTGACATGTTCAAAAGAACTTGGATAGAGTATCGCCCGACATTTAGAGTTCTGAAAAACGGCTCAAATGACAGGCTGTAAACCTTCGGAGTGGTAAGGCGTTTTCCCCCGCCAACGCCGCTACTTCGGAGGGATGAAGGCCTGTTCTTGCGGCTCACGGGTGTTCAACACCCGTGAGCCGCTTAT
>CBDUXW010000014.1:0-15592 GCA_965371275.1 uncultured bacterium
AAAACGGGGTCAGGCTGCATCAAGGCCGAAAGTGTACCGTGCAGGACCCGGTTACGGGAAGCAGGCGTGAGAGCCGGGGGTCACGCGCAACACTGCGCGGCGGCGGTCAACCCAGATCGGAAATGATCCAGGGGCGCCAGACGGTCGCGGGGAGCAGTTGGATGACGGCGTGTGCCGCCGCCTTCTCGTAGGCGCGATCGAAAGCGCGCCGATCGTCGCTACCGAACTTGCGTTCGCGCCAGGCGCCGATGCGGCTGCAGCGCTCCACCTGATCCCGGACCTCGACCAGCACCTCGACGCATTCCTTCTCGTCGGAGAACCCGCCGCGCTCGGGCATGACGAGAAGGTTGGCCTGACGTTGGGCCTCGCGGACAATCGCCGGGGCGAAAAGCTCCACTTCTTCGAGGCGGCGGTAGATCTCGTCTTCAGCCCACAGGTCGACCAGCTCGGGTAGGGTGAGCTTCTCGAGTACTCGACCCTTGATCTTATGTCCGTCGGCCTGCATTTCCTTCAAACTCCGCGTCGGGCGTGGATTGCCGCCGAATTGAGGGCATACTAGTGACGGGTCCCCGCCAAATCAAGCATCTTCGCTTACCTTCATGATCGACTAATGGAGCGGCGCGCTGCAACTTTTGAGTGGGAGCCGGCAAACAGTTCTATAGTGTGTTTTCTTGGCCCTCGGCGACGCGTCAGGGCCGCTTCCGACCCCGTGATAGACTCCCGAATGCCATGAGTGAAGTCGGTCTGTTGGCGGCCTTCGCCGCCGGTGTTGTTTCGTTTCTTTCGCCCTGTGTCCTGCCCTTGGTGCCCGGATACCTGTCGTTCATCTCGGGCGTGTCCCTCGATGAGCTGCGGGCCGAGGACCGACAGAGCGCGGTGTCGCGTGCCGTGATGATCAACACCGTGGCCTTCGTCACCGGCTTCTCGATCATCTTCATCGCGCTGGGGGCGTCGGCGAGCCTGATCGGACAGGCACTACTGTCCAACAAGGTCATGCTCAGCCGCATCGCCGGACTCATCGTCATCGTGTTCGGCCTCCACCTGACGGGGATCTTCAAGATCAAGTGGTTCTACAAGGAAAAGCGATTTCAGGGCCCGAGCGTGGCGCGCGGTCCCGGCGGCGCGCTGTTGCTGGGTCTGGCGTTCGGCGCCGGCTGGACGCCCTGCATCGGTCCGATTCTGGCGGGAATCCTCGCCTACGCCGCGACCCAGGACACGATGTGGGCGGGCGTCGGCTTGCTCGCCGTATATTCCGCCGGCCTCGGCATCCCCTTCTTGCTCACCGGCATGCTGACGCAGCACATGCTGCGCGCCTTCGACAGCGTCAAGCGCTACATGTGGGCGATCGAGGTCTCGGGCGGCGTGTTGTTGATCGCGGTGGGGCTGCTGATGGTGACCAACAACTTCCTGGTGCTGAACCGGTATCTGGACTTCCTGAACCGCTTCGCCATCTAGTGTCGAGAGATTCCCCATGTCTGACGACGTCTACTGCGTACACCACAAGAAAAACGGCCCGGCGATAACCGGCAACGTGCCTTTCCGTGGCGAGCTGAAGGAGCAAGTGCTCGCCAACATCTGCCAGGACGCCTGGAACGAGTGGCTCGTAGAGCAGATCAAGATCATCAACGAGCTGGCGCTCAACCTGGGCGATCCGCGCAGCCACGAAATCATCGAGCAGCGTGCCAAGGAGTTCTTCGGGTTCGAAGGTGAGGGCTACGAGAGCGTCGAGCCGGAAGAAGCGCCCGGCGACTGACTGAAAAGCTGAAGCCGGCGCGGCCCGCCTAGAGTCCTCGAGTGATCTTCACGCCGGCGCTGGCGCCGATTCGCGTGGCGCCGGCGGCGATCATCTGCGTCGCGGCCCGGCGGTCGCCGATGCCACCTGAAGCTTTGACGCCCATTTCGTTGCCGACGATGCGGCGCATCAAGGCGACGTCGTCGGTAGTTGCACCGCCGGGGCCGAAGCCGGTAGAAGTCTTCACGTACGCGGCGCCGGCATCACGGGCGATCTCGCAGGCGATGATCTTCTCTTCGTCGGTCAGCAGAGCGGTCTCGAAGATCACCTTGACGATGGCGTCGCCGCGGCGGCTGGCCTCGACGACGTGCTGGATGTCGTGGCGCACCCAGTCGAAACGCGCTGATTTCAACGCGCCGACGTTGATGACCATGTCGATTTCCTGGGCCCCGTCTTGCACGGCGCGCTGGGCCTCGAATGCCTTGGTTTCCGGCATGTTGGCGCCCAGCGGGAAGCCCACCACAGTGCACGTCAGGACGCGGCTGCCGCGCACCATGTCGGCGACCAACGGCACGTAGTACGGATTCACGCAGACGCTGGCGAAGCCGTACTCGACAGCCTCGCGGCAGATCCGCACGATGTCGGCCTCGGTGGCCTGCGGCTTCAGCACGGTGTGGTCGATCAACCGGGCGATCGCGTCGCTGGTGGGCGGGGTCGCGACGTCCAGGCCGATCCGATCGGCGCCGGCTTTGGCGATCACGGCAACCCGGTCGGCGCACTTTGTCAGGCAGTCGGTGCGACACGAGCATGTGATCTCGCCTGTGGTCTGGCCGCTGAGATCGGTCGCCAGTTGTGTCGTGAGCCCCGCGATCAGCGCTTCTTCCTCGGCCCCGAGGGGCGCCTCGCCGGCGCCCGCCGCGGCGCTCGTGATCTCGATGCCGAGCTCCTTGGCGCGGTCGCGCGCCGCCGGTGTGATCAGGGCGTTCACGGGCACGTGGAAGCGATAGCCCGACGCCGCATCGAGGTCGTCGGCGATGATCGTCGGCCGCCCCCTGGTCGAAACCGTCGGCAGCAGCCCGTCCGCGGATCCCGCCGATATCTCCCCGCGGTTGCGCAGACGGTGCACCGTTTGTTGCACGAGGTCGCGCAGATCGGCACCGCTCAGGGGCTGCGTCTTGCGGTCGGACATGGGTGTGGGCTCGGGTCGAGAGGAACGAAGGCATGCTGGTACCGGTTCCGCCGCGTGTCAACCATTGGGGACGCGGCGGGTTTGTTTGAACGCCCACCGCCCACCCCCAGCCGAGCGCCGCGTTCCGCGTCACTCTTGCCGCTCTTGCTCCTCTCGCCTCTCTTGCCCCTCTTGCTCATCCCACCGGGAAAGTTCGGCCTGATCTATCGAGGCGTCGAAACGATCTCTTGCACGCGCGCCCCGAGCTGTCGGGCGGCGGCCACGATGCGGTCTCGATCTAGGGTCAGGAAGCGGCGGTCGCGATACAGAATTCGACCGTCGACGATGGTCGTCGAGACGTCGTCGCCGCGGGCCGCGTATACCAGGTGGGAGTACGGGTCGTACTGTGGCACCAGGTTGATGTTGCCGCCGTCGACAACGATGAGATCGGCGCGTTTGCCGACCTCGAGGGAGCCGATGTCGTCGCCGAGCCCCACGGCACGCGCACTCTCGATGGTGGCGATTGCCACCACCTCGCTCGCCGCCATCGCCGTCGGGTCGCCGTTCATGTGCTTGTGCAGCAGCGCCGTGAAGCGCATGGCGCCGAACATGTCGAGATCGTTGTTACTGGCGGCGCCATCGGTGCCGAGACCGACCATGACGCCGGCGCCGCGCAGCGCCGCGATCGGCATGGTTCCGGAGGCCAGCTTCATGTTGCTCTCCGGGTTGTGCACCACGCCCACTCCGTGTGTGGCCAGCGTCGCGATGTCGTCGGCGTCGACCCAGATCGAATGGGCGCCGATCACGTCCGGCCCCAGAAAACCGAGGCCGGCCAGGTGGCCGACGGGGGTTCGACCGTAGTCGGCGCGGATCTGGTCGAGCTCGTCGCGGGTCTCGGCCAGATGGATCAGGATCGGCGCGTTGTAGCGCCGGGCTAACTCGGCGGCGCGGCGCAGGGTCTCGGGGCTACAGCTGTAGGCGGCGTGCGGCGCGACCGCTGCGGTGATGCGGGGATGGTCGGCCCAGCGCGCCAGGAATTCCTCGGTGTAGGCGAGCGCCTCGTCGACGCCGGCCGAATCCGGGGTTGGAAAATCGAGAATCGTCTCGCCCAGGATGCCGCGCAGACCGGCGTCGCGGGTTACCCAGGCGACGTCATCCTCGAAGTAGTACGTGTCGACGAATGTCGTCGTGCCGCTGCTGATCATCTCGAGTGCGGCGAGCTCGGTTCCGGTGCGCACGAACTCGCGATCCACCAGCGCCGCCTCGGCCGGAAAGATGTAGTTCTCCAGCCAATCCATCAGCCGCATGTCGTCAGCGACGCCACGCAGCAACGTCATGGCGGCGTGGCCGTGCCCGTTCACCAGTCCCGGAAGCACGATGTCGTGGGGCTGTGGGCGGATGGTCTCGCGGGCCTCGTAGCGGCTGCCGAGCACGGCCGCCGGGCCGATGGCGACGATCTCGTTACCGCGCACGGCGACCGCGCCGTTGGTGTAGACATTGCGGTCGGCGTCCATGGTCACGACGGTGCCGCCGAATACCAGCAGATCTACCTGTTCCCGCTCGCTACCTTGCGCCGCCGTTGCGACTGTTGCTGCCGCCTCGGTTTCGCTCGGCGCCGCCGGGCTGCAGGCGCAGATGAGGAACAGAGCCATGGCCGGCGCCGCTCTGCGTACCCGGAAGGCGCTGTTCATGTGTCCGATTTTCCGCTGTGTGAGCTCAGACTGGTGGGCCCGAACGGCCCCGGCAGTAGCTCGGAAGCCGTCCATATCTGTACTTTTCCGTCCAGCGTCGCCAGGTAGATCGTTGCTTCTCCTGCCAGGTCCCAGAGCACCTGCCGGCAGGCGCCGCACGGAGGCGTGGGCGCGCCGCCGGATCCCGGCCCGACCACCGCCAGCGCCGTGCAATGCCGTACGCCGGTGGACCAGGCAGCGAACAGCGCGACGCGCTCGGCACACAACGTCAGCCCGTACGACGAGATCTCGACATTGCACCCCGAGTGTATTTCGCCGCCGCCATCGCGCAGCGCAGCGCCCACCGCGAAATCGGAGTACGGCGCGTAGGCGTTGTGTCGTGCCTCCATTGCGGCGCGAATCAAACGTCGCGCGTCATCGTCGAGCTCGGCAAGCTCGTATAACTGTTTGTCGTCGGGCATCGCTCTCCCGCCAGCGTTGCTGTCTATGAGTTCCGTGCGGCCTGGATCGACCGCACCAGCTCACGGATCAGATCCACGAAGATACCGCGCACGCGCTCCGCTGTTGCCATGACGTCGTTGTGGTCGAGAGGCTCATCGAGAACCCCGGCGGCCATATTGCTGATGCAGGATACGCCGACCACCCGCATCCCGGCGTGACGGGCGGCGGTCACTTCGGGGACCGTAGACATGCCCACGGCATCGGCGCCGGCGCGCTCGAGCATGGTGATTTCAGCCGGCGTTTCGTACGAGGGCCCGAGCATGGCGGCGTAGACACCTTCGCGCAGGTTGATGCCCAGCCGTTCGGCGGCCTGCCGGGCGAGGCGCCGATACTCGCGGTCGTACGCGTAGGTCATGTCGTGGAAACGCGGGCCAAGATCGTCGACGTTGGCACCGATGCAGGCGTTGGTCCCCTGGAAGTTCATATGATCGCCGATCAGCATGAGATCGCCGGGAGCGAGCTCGCGGTTGATCGCGCCGGCAGCGTTGCTGACGATGAGCGATTGGCAACCAAGAAGCGACAGCACGCGGGTAGGGAAGACCACTTCCCATGGCGCGTAGCCTTCGTACAGGTGCACGCGGCCCTGCATCACCGCCACCGCGGCTCCTTCGTACTCGCCGATGACCAGCTGGCCGGCATGGCCTTCGACGGTCGAGCACGGCCAGTGAGGGATATCAGCGTAAGGGATGCGGGTGGCGGTGCCGAGTGTGTCGGCGAAGGCGCCCAACCCGGAGCCGAGGATGAGGCCGATGCCGGGCTTGTCGGCGGCGTGCTCGTGGATGATGCGAACGGCGGTTCGTAGCTGCTCGATGTGGTCGGCGCCCGGTGGGGAGGACACTAGAAACTGCTCAGCAGGCCGGCGAGCGTTGCCACCGTGAACGACGCGAACATGCCGCCGAGCACGGCGCGCAGGCCGAGGCGCGCCAGATCGCTGCGCCGACTCGGAGCGAGGGCGCCGATGCCGCCGATCTGAATGCCGATGGACGAAAAATTGGCGAAGCCGCACAACGCGTAGGAGACGATCAGCTCCGACTTCGGGTCGAGAGCCCCGTCTTGCAAGAGGACGGACAGCTCGGTGTAGGCGACGAACTCGTTGAGCATGAGCTTGATGCCGATGAGCTCGCCGACCATGCCGGTGTCTTGCCACGGAACACCCATGACGTATGCAAGTGGCGCGAAGACCGTCGCCAGGATGGGGCGCAGACCCAGGCTGATGGCGCCCGGGCCGTGGAGCAGGAACACGCCTGCGGCGACCAGGATCCCGGCGCCACCGATTGTCAGGGCCGCCCTTCGGGCGCCGTCGCTCGGCTTCCAACCGAACACGAACGCCGCAATGATGGCCGCGATGATCGCCAGCAATACCAGGAGGCTCGACAGGCTGGCGAAGGCGTCGCCGATGAAGCCCAAGATCCCGTCGATCAGATAGATCAGGGCGATGAAGGCGATCAGCATGGCGCCGATGTTGAGCGCCAGCGTGATGCCCTTGCCGGCGCCGCGCGCCGCGGCGTCGATGATGTTCACGTCCTCCGCTTCCACGTCGATCGTCACAATCCCGGCGGTCTTGGACTCCTCCGTCTCCGGAATGAGCAATTTGGCCATTACCAACGAAGCAGGCGCCGCCATGACACTGGCGGTGAGGAGATAAGTGGCGTCCACGCCGAGGGCGATGTAGGAGGCCAGCACGGCGCCGGACACGGTCGCCATTCCGCTGGTCATGAGGGCCATGAGCTCGGACCTCGTCATGGCCGGAATGTACGGCGCGACGATGATCGGGGCCTCGGTCTGTCCCATGAAGACGTTGGCCGCGGCGGCCAGCGACTCCGATCCGGAGACGCCCATCAGCCGGTGCATTCCCTTGGCCATCAGCAGCACGATGCGCTGCATCACACCCATGTAGTAGAGGACGCTGAAGAACGACGAAATGAAAATGACGATCGGCAGCACCCTGAATGCGAACACGAAGCCGAGGTTGCCGTTGGGGTTCGCCGCTTCGCCGAACACGAACGTCGATCCTTGGTCGGCATAAGAGAGGAGTTGCTGCACGCCGTCGCCGATGGTGCGAAAGGCGTCCTGTCCCCATGTGGTGCGCAGAATAATGACCGCAAAGATGATCTGCAGCGCCATTCCCCAGGCCACGAGGCGCCACGACACCGCCTTGCGATTCTCCGACAGCGCGTAGGCGATGCCGTACAGGATCACGAGGCCGGCAATACCGATCATGGGCGTCGCTCTTTGACCAAGTGGACCTCCGCGGGCTTGTCGGCGCTCAGTGAGAATGCCGCCTCGAGCTTCTCTATGGCGCGACCGGGATCGATGCCCGGCCCATGGTACAGGGTTGCCCATGCCTCGTCGCCAGCGATCGCCTGGCCGCGCTTTACGTGCAGCCGCAGGCCGGCGGCCGGATCGAGCGGTGTGTCGCGGCGGGTGCTGCCGGCGCCGAGTGCCAGGGAGGCTTCGCCGATAAGGCGGGCGTCGAGGCGCTCGACGTACCCCTCGCCGGCGGCTGTGAGTTCGAGTGACTGCGCCGCTTGCGGCAGCAGATCGGGTGTATCGACGATTCTCGGGTCGCCGCCCTGGAGCTCGACCATCGCCGCGAATCGTTGCAGCGCCGAACCGTCGTCGAGCGCCGCGACAACGGCGCCGCGAGCGGCTTCCTCATCGGGCGCCAGGCCCGAGAGCGTGAGCATCTCGGCCGTTAGCTCGATGCACAACGACTCGAGGTCGGCCGAGCCGGCGAAGCCGGATGTGCGGCGTGCCAGCACGTCGATCGACTCGGCGACCTCCAGGGCGTTGCCGACCGCCATGCCGAGAGGTTGATCCATATCGGTGATCAGGATCGAGCAGCGCAAGCCCGACAGCGTGGCGACCCTGTGGAGACGGTCGGCGAGCCGGTGCGCGTCCTCGAGGTGGCGCATGAACGCGCCGCTGCCGGTTTTTACATCGAGCACCAGAGCCTCGGCGCCCTCGGCGATCTTCTTGCTCAACATGCTGGCGGTGATCAGCCCGGTCTCGTCGACCGTGGCGGTCAGCGAGCGCAGCTCGTACAAGCGACGATCGGCGGGCACCAGGTCTTCGGTTTGTGCTCCCATGGCGACACCGATATCGGCCAACTGGGTGCGAAACTCCGCGGCTGACAGATCGGTGCGGAGCCCCGGAATCGACTCCAGCTTGTCGAGTGTCCCGCCGGTGTGTCCGAGCCCTCTTCCCGACACCATCGGCACCACACAGCCGCAGGCGGCCGCCAGGGGGGCCAGGATCAGGCTCACCTTGTCGCCGACGCCGCCGGTACTGTGCTTGTCGACTTTCGGGCCGGGGATGTCGGTGAAGTCGAAGGTGACGCCGGAGGTTGCCATGGCGCCGGTCAAGGTGGCGGTTTCCTCGTCCGACAGTCCCTGCCAGCGTACCGCCATCAGCCAGGCGGCCATCTGGAAATCGGCGATGTCACCGGCGACGTAGGCGTCGATCAGCCAGTTAATCTCGTCGGCGCTGAGCGCCTCTCCGCCCTTTTTCTTCTCGATGAGCTCCAGAAAGACCATGTGCGGAAAGGGGCGTCGGTGGGAAGGGACGCGGGCGTAGTATATTCGCCCACAGGATGGATATCGCGCCTTTTCATGCCCTTCGTTACACCGATACCGACGAGCTCGATCGCCGGGTGTCATTGCCGTACGACCAGTTCGGCGATGCCGGCCGCGACGAACGCTATGCCCGCCACCCGCACAACGTCGTACGCCTGATCAAGCCGCGTCCGGAGGACGCCCCGGCCCACGAGATGGCGCGGCGGACGCTGCAACAATGGCGCGCCGAGGGCGTTCTGGCTCCTGATCCGGCCGGCGTCTACCCCTACCGGCAGCGCTCCTCCCCGAACGCGGCGGGAGAGCGCCACGAGCGCTGGGCCTTCATCTCGAAGATACGCCTGGCGCCCTTCGACACCGGATCATTGAAGCCGCACGAGCACACGTATCCGGACACCGTGGGCGAGCGCAGCAAGCTGCGCGAGCTCGTCGGTGCCGACCTCGGACTGATCCTGGTGATCTACGACGATCCGGATGGCGCCATCGACGCCGCGGTTCGCGAGGCCTCCGTCGTGCCGCCGTTGTTGTGTGCCGTCGACGAAGCGGCCAACCACAACGCGCTGTGGCACTGGCCGGGCGGCGAACAGTGTGCCGCACTGCAGGAGTCGTTGGCGGCGGCCGGTGGCTTCATTGCCGACGGGCATCATCGCTACACGGCGGCGTTGCATCACTGGCAGAGTCGCGGGTCCGCCCCCGACGATGCCGCCGGTTGGGTGATGGCGGCGATGGTTTCCGCGGCATCGTCGGGCTTGCGCATCCTACCGACACACCGGGTGACCGAGGTGGTGCCTGATGACACGCACGACACTGCATGGCGGTCCGCCGGATTGACGATCGAGCCCCTGGCGGCTGAGCCCGAACCGGCGGCGCTGGCCCGCGCCGTCGAGGCGGCGCTTGCCGGCGCCGGCTCCGATCACGCGATCGCGGTCGTGCGCCGTACTGCCGGCGGCTTGCGCGGCGACTTGCTGCGGGCGCCGCGGGGCAGCCTGTCGGGGGCACCGTGGCCCGCCGACGTGCCGGAGAGCTGGCGCACGCTCGACGTGCCCGTGCTGCACAGACTGGTGCTGGAGCCGTTGCTGGGCGACGCGCTGAGCGGTCAAACCGACGACCACGGAGTTATCGACTACAACAACGACGTCGGTGCAGCCGTGGCTATGGTTGCCGAGGGCTCGAAGGGCGCGGCGTTCATGCTCAATCCGCTGCAGGTCGCCGACGTGCAGCGCGTGGTGGCGGCGGGCGATGTGCTGCCGCACAAGTCCACCAATTTCTCGCCCAAGGTGATCGCCGGACTGACGATCCATTCGTTCGGCGACGAGGACGATTGATGGACGACGGGCGGCGCCCGTCGGCACGATCTCTGCCGGCCGCAGCGGCCGCCGTCGTGCTTGTCGCGGCTACCGTCGGCGCGGCGCCGCAGGACTTTCCGTCGCTCGAGCAATTGCTGACGATCCCGCATCCGAGCCCGCCGGTTTGGTCGCCCGGCGGCGATCGCATCGCCTTCCTCTGGGAGCTCGACGGCGCCGTCGATCTGTGGTGGACCTCGGAGGAGTCCGAGGAGGCGCAGCCGGTTACCCGCGAGCGCGGGCGGCGCACGCCGGCAGCCGTAGCCGGGTTCTGCTGGAGTGCCGACGGCGGGGGACTGATCTACTCGCTGCGCGGCGACCTGCACCTCTATCGGTTCGATACCGATACGAGCCGCCGGCTCACCGAGACCGATGGCATCGACACGTCGCCGGTACTGGCGCCCGATGGATCGCGCCTGGCGTTCATTCGCGACGGCGACTTGTGGACAGCGCCGTTTTCGAGCATGGAGGGCGCGGTGCTCGCCGACCTCGACGGCATCTCCAGCGCCCCCCGATGGAGCCCGGACGGGAGTTATCTCGCGATCCTGTACGGCACCCGCGAGCGCATCGCAGAAGAGGCGCGTTCTCTGGTGGGAGACAAGCTCGAATTCCTGCGGCGACCCTCGACGGCCGCCGATCTGGCGATTGTCGACGCCGCGACCGGTGCCGTGCACTGGGTGGAACAGGGCGACGCCTACGCCGGCGACGCCAGTTTTTCGTCGTCCGGGAAGCTTGCCTGGCAGGAGATCTCCGCCAGCGCCAAACGCCGGCGTATTCGCGTCGCGAGCCCTCCGGATTGGGGCGCCGCGACCATTGTCGAGGACGACGACGAGGCCTGGTGGACGCTGACCTACCTGCGGGCCGGACCGCAATGGGAGCCGCAGGGCGATCGTTTCGTGTTTATTTCGGAGCGCGATGGCTACGCACATCTGTACCTGGCGTCCGCGGCGGCGGACGAAGAGCCGGTGCAGCTTACCGCCGGCTTGTTCGAGGTCGAGGCGCCGGCTTGGGATCCTTCGGGAGGACGGCTGGTGCTGTCGGCGAACCGTGGCTCCGCCGCCGAGCGTGGCCTCTTCTTGCTGGAGATCGCTGCGGGACAGCCGGGAGATCTGGTGCCGATCTCGATGCTGCGCGGCACGTCGACCGACGCCCGCTGGCGGCCCGATGGAGCAATGCTGGCGTATCTGCACGCCGACAACGAGAATCCGCTCGATGTGTGGGCGCAGGGGCCGAGCCCCGAGCGCGCGCGGCAGCTCACGGAGTCGTGGCCCGAAGGCGCCGACGAGGAGGCTCAGCTCGTGCCGCAAGCGATTCGCTTTTCGAGCGCGGATCGGCAGCTCGTTCCCGGCCAGCTCTTCTTGCCGCCCGACTACGACGAGCTCGAGGGTCCGTTGCCCGCCGTTGTCTGGGTGCACGGCGGCGGCGTTCGGCAGAATCGATATGGATGGCATCCCTTGCGCGCCTACGCGATGTTCTACGGATTGAATCAATACCTGGCGCAGCAGGGCTACGTCGTTCTGACGGTCGATTACCGCGGCAGCATCGGCTACGGGCGCGACTTCAGGGCGGGGCATTATCGTGACCTCGGCGGGCTCGATCTGGACGACGTGCTCGCCGGGGCGCGCTACCTGCGTGGTCTCGAGGTCGTCGAGGTCGGCAAGGTCGGCGTCTGGGGCATCTCGTACGGCGGCTATCTGACCCTGCAAGCGTTGACCCGCGCGCCCACGGCTTTCGACGCCGGCGTCAACATCGCCGGCGTCGCGGATTGGGCCGACTGGGCCGTCGATCCGGGCGGGCTGTGGATCGAAGGCCGCATGGGCTCGGTTGAGGAAAATGTCGAGCTGTACCGTGACAGCAGCCCCATCCACTTCGTCGAGCAGCTCTCGCGCCCGCTGCTGACCCTGCACGGCACCGCCGACAAGCCGGTGCCCGTGCTGCAGAGCTTCAGACTCATCGACGCGCTGGTGCGTGCCGGCAAGCCGCACGAGGTGATGATCTATCCGGGCGAGGAGCACGTCTTCGTGCGCACCGCCACGTGGCGCGATGCGTTTCGCCGCGTCGAGGAGTTCTTCGACAGAACGCTACGCTAGTTGGCTGCGGAAAAACCCGGCCGGATCGGGCACGCGGGGCTCGCGGTGGTTTGTCGAGCTCCTAAGCAGCGTGATAATCTGAAGCCTCGCTTCCCCGCTCCCAGCCATTCGAGTCAGCGCCTTTCTGCGCCGTGCGGATCACGTGCGTTGGGGGCGCGGTTACCTCGAGGAGGCAGGTGATGTCGCGGCCATCGAAGCGAACGCCGGCACTGCTGGCGCTCGCACTACTCATCTCGGTCGTCGCTGCTGCGCAGCAGCAGGCGGCCCGTCCCGTTGTGCGCATCGTTTCTCCCGAAGAGAGCTCGTTCGTCGACGGCATCACCTTGATCGTGGTGGAGATTTCCGCGGCCGCCGGAGCGTCGGTGGTAGACGTCAAGTTCTTCGTCGACGACGTCGAGATCGGTTCCCGGGCCGAGCCGCCTTGGGAAGTCACCTGGGACGCCGGCGCTACGTTCGCGCGCCGCGTGATCCGCGTTCTCGCCACCGACTCCAACGGCCAGCAGACCGAGGAAACGGTCCTGACCCGGGACCTCGAGAGCGCCGTGTTCCGCGCCGAGGTCAACGTGGTGCCCCTGTACGTTAGCGTTACCGACGGTCGCGGCGTTTATATCCCGGACATGAAGCTCGAGGACTTCGAGGTTTACGAGAACGGCAAGCGGCAGGAGATCCTCTATTTCGACAACGAGCCGCGGCCGATGGTCATCGGCATCATGATCGACACTTCCGGAAGCATGGAAGGGGCCAAGATGGAGCGCGCCAAGCAGGGCGCCAGCGCCTTCCTCGAACACATCACCGAGCAGGACGATGCTTTCGTGATGGGTTTCGACGCGTTTCCGCGTTTGTACCAGAACCTCACGCCGAACCACGCCAGGCTCCGCGAAGCCATTCAGGAAATGGAGCCACGCGGCGCGACGTCGCTGAATCTCGCGATCGTCGAGGGTGCGGACCTGCTTGCCGACCGGGCCGAGCGCCGGGCGCTGATTATTCTCTCGGACGGCTTCGACACCGTGCAATCGGTCACCGAAGGGCAGGCAATCGAGTACGCCCAACGACAGGACGTACGGCTGTACACGATCGGTATTTTCGACAGTTTCAACGTGCCGCGCAGCAGCGGATTCGACAACATGAACCGGGGTGAGGTTTCGATGCGCGCGTATTCCGACGGAACGGGCGGACGCGCATTCATCCTCGACTCTTTGGGGGAGCTAGACAGAGCATATGACGAGATCGCTGCCGAGCTACGCAGCCAGTATTCGTTGGGCTACCGGCCTGATTCGCCGGCGGCGCCCGGAGAGTTCCGGGAGATCGAGGTCCGTTCGGATCGCGGCGACGCGCGCACGAAACCTGGCTACTACGGTCAATAGCGACAAGATGAGTTCACTTCGCGGCAGCCGCAGCGGTCACCTCGCACTCGTCGCCTTGACGACGATGGCGTTGGCGCTGACCTCTTCGGCGGCGCCGGCAGCCGGGTTGCTGGCGCGGGTGTCGCTGGAGACGTTGCAGACCACGTCGGACGTCGTCGCCATCGGTACGGTGGTGTCCAGCCAGGCGGTTTTTGTCGGCGGCACCATCCGGACCTCGACAACGCTCGCCGTGCGGCAATCGTTCAAGGGTGCGGGCGGGGCCGTGCTCACGATCCTGACGCCGGGCGGTACGTACGGCAACGTCAGCCTGATCGTTCGCGGCGCCCCGTCGTTCACCGTCGGCCAGGAACTGCTCGTGTTCCTCGTCGAGGACGCGGACGGATTGCATCCCACGGGCATGTTCCAGGGCGTGTGGCGGCTTGCCCCCGCTGCCGATTCGGCGTTCATCGAGGCCTCGAGTGACGACGGCATCGACGGCCCGCTGCCCGCCGGCGGGCGGATGGCTTGGCCGAGCTCTTCCGGTGGTGTGACGCTGGTGGATCTCGAACCCGGCCCCTACGCCGTCGACGGCGAGCCGCGTGGTATTTCGGAGCTGCTCGGCAGCTTGCTGGGGGGTGGACAATGAGCCGCTTTCCCAGCGCTGGTTGCTGGCGCCGCCGGGCGCTGCTCGGTGCGGCGGCTGTCGTTGTGCTCGCCGCTCCGGCCTCCGCATATCTGCCGTTGACGCTGAGAGTCGTCGACGGTGTTCCGGTTGTAGCGCGTTGGTCTCCGGCTTCGTTTCCGGTGACCTTTATCGGCTCGGAAGGTCTGAGCGGGGATTTGCCGGTTGCCGACCAGGTCGCTGCGATCGAGGGCGCCATGGGCGCCTGGAACGCTGTAGCGACGAGCGCGTCGAACCTGCAGTACGGCGGCGAGGGCGCCGTTCAGGCGGGATTGCTGGACGGCATCAATGCCATCGAATTTTCCGACGATCCGGCTCTCGACTTCGACAGCTCGGTAGCGACGACGTTTCTGTTCACCGACGCCGATGGAACGATCCTCGAGGTCGACATCCTGGTCAACAACCGCCGGTTCCAGTTCAACACCGACGGCGGCGTCATCGGCCTCGACCTGCAGACGGTGCTGACCAAGGAGCTCGGTCACGCGCTCGGCCTCGACAACTCGCCGGTCGGCACGGCCAGCGGCGGTGCCGGCGGCGTCGAGATCGACGAAACCAGCGCTGTCATGTTCGCGATCACCCGCGGCGTGGGGCAGACAGCGAGAGTGCTCACCGACGACGACATCGCCGGAATATCTGCGATGTATCCGGCCGGTGCGTCTCGGGGCGGAATTTCGGGACGGATCACCGTTGAATCTGTGGGTCTCGGCGTTTTCGGCGCCCATGTGGTGGTGTTCGATCCTGTCGATCAGCTGCTGGTCGGGACGTTGACGCTTCCCGACGGCTCGTATTCGATCCAGGGTTTGCCGCCCGCCCGTTACGTGATGCGTGTACAGCCGCTCTCGGAAAATGGCCTCGGCCTCGACGACTTCGGCGGCATCTACGCCGCCGGCGACGACGGCGTGGGCTTCACTTTTTTGTCAGTTTTCCTGGATCGCCCGATTGATGTGATGGCCGGAGTAACCGTGGGCGGTGTGGACTTGGAGGTCCAATGAGGGGCACGGCTCGTTTGATCACGGCGGTTCTATTGACGGGCGGCCTCTTGCTGGTGAGCCCGGTGTGGGCTCAGCAAAGCGAAGAAGCTCAGGTCGAGGCCGAGACGCAGCAAATGGCGCGATCGGCTGTCAGCACCGATGCCCCGCTGCCCTATAGGTGGCAGTTCGGCGCCGGCGTCGGGCAGATGTCCGGCGCCACACCGGTGGGTGCTGTCGACAACATCTTCTTCACGACGGGGTTCGAGACCGGTAGCGCCACGATGTTCAACGTGCGTGCCTCCGCCCGGCTGTGGTGGCGCCTAGGCGCGGAAATCGAGTACGGCCGCGCCGAGCCCGGCATCAACGCTTTGTTGACCGACCCGAACGGCCAGCAGCTCACCGAGTTCTTTTTCGCCGACTACACACAGTCGCATCTGGCGGTCAGCGCCCGCATCGATCTCGTCGACGCGAGAATCACGCCGTTCCTGCTGGGCGGTGT
>CBDUXW010000015.1:0-15587 GCA_965371275.1 uncultured bacterium
GCGGTGGCACGACGCCGACGAGACGTATCGAGAGCTGAGCAAGTTTTCGGTGGCCGACGCCGAGGCGTACCGCCGCTTCGGGAAGCTGATGTACCACCTGGCCATGGCGGTCCGACCGATGCTCTCGACCCCGCCGCCCGACCCGGCATCGCTGTCGCCGCGCAACCTCGTTGACCTGGCGGAGATCGGCAAGATGTTCGGTCGCAGCGGCGAACATCTTTACGACCTCGCCAAGCTCATGACCATGAGCTCGGCGGACTTCGTCGAGGAGTGGTTCGAGAGCGAGCCGCTACGGGGCACGCTGTCGTCGAGCGGCATCATCGGGACCTTCCTCGGACCCCGTTCGCCCGGCTCGGCGTACGTGATGCTGCACCACTACATGGGGGAGATCGACGGGCAGTTCCGCGCCTGGGGCCTGCCGCGGGGCGGCATGGGGAGCGTTGCCGAAGCGATTGCCGGTGCCGCCCGGGGATTCGGCGCCGAGATCCGCACCGAGGCGTCGATCGAGCGAATTCTGATCGAGGGCGGCGTGGCGCGCGGCGTCGTGGTGGACGGTGGCGAAGAAATTCGCGCCGATACGGTGATCTCGAGCCTCGATCCCAAGCGCACGTTCCTGGGGCTTGTCGGCGCCGACAGTCTCGATGCCGACTTCGTCACCCAGATCGAGCGCTACAAGATCCGCGGGTCTTCGGGGAAGGTGAACTTGGCGCTCGATGCGTTGCCCAAGCTTACCTGTCTCCAGGGCATCGAGGCCAAGACCGGTATTCCCGAGGAGTCGTACCTGCGGGGCGCGATCTCGATCAGCCCTGACGTCGAGTACCTCGAGCGTGCCTACGAGGACGCCAAGTACGGACGCTTTTCGCGCCGGCCGTTCATGGACATCGTCATCCCGACGCTCGCCGATCCGTCGATGGCGCCGCCCGGCAAGCACGTCATGTCGATCTTCGTGCAGTACGCGCCCTACGAGCTCGCCGAGGGCACCTGGCCGGAGCAACGCGAGGCGTTCGGCGATGCGGTGATCGACACGCTGTCGCAGTACGCACCGAACCTGAAGGACATCATCCTGCATCGTCAGGTGGTGACGCCGTGGGACCTGGAGCATGAGTTCGGCCTCACGCAGGGCAATATCTTCCACGGCGAGCTGACGCTCGAGCAGCTCTTCTTTCTGCGCCCGGTGGCCGGTTGGGCCGACTACCGCACACCGGTGAAGGGCCTGTATCAGTGTGGCTCCGGAACCCATCCCGGGGGTGGCGTGATGGGCGCGCCGGGGCGCTTGGCGGCTCGCAAGATCCTGGCGGAGCAGCGCTGATGGCAAGTCGCTACGACATCATCGTGATCGGCGGCGGGCACAACAGCTTGGCGGCCGCCGCCTACCTCGCCAAGGCCGGAAAATCGGTTCTGGTCGTGGAGCGCAACGCCCACTTGGGCGGCACCGCGGTGACCGACGAGTTCGCTCCCGGTTTTCGCGCGTCGGCGTGTTTCCAAAGCGCGGAGACGCTGCATCCCCGGGTCGTGAAGGATCTACAACTGTCGAAACACGGCCTCGAGTTGCTGCCGGCGGGCGATGTGTTCGTACCCGGCGCCGGCAAGGAGTGGCTGCAATTCACGGCCGGCGGCAAGGTGCGCGCCGGCGGCGAGGCGCTGTCCGACGCCGATCGCCGTGCCTTCACGGATCTCGAGAAGTTCCTGAAACGCGTCGTCGGTGTGCTCGATGCCGTGTACACGGCACCGCTTCCCGACCTCGATGGTCTCGGCGTCGGCGACAAGCTCGATCTGTTGCGCATCGGCTGGCGTCTGCGACGTCTCGGCCGTACCGACATGCTGGAGGCGATGCGCGTGCTGCCGATGCCGGTGCGCGACGTCGTACAGGAGCGCTTCGGCAGCCCGCTGTTGGGCGCGGCAATTTCGGGGGCGGCGCTGACCGGCTCCTGGTTCGGTCCGTTCTCCGCCGGGTCGATGTTCAATCTGGTGCACCAGCGCATTGCCGACGGGCGCCGCGTCGTTGCCGGCCCGGTGTTCGTACGTGGCGGCATGGGCGCGTTGGGAGAGGCGTTCGGCGCGGCGGCGCGCGCGGCGGGTGCGGAGCTGCGGACCGCGACCGAGGTACGTGCCGTCAGCGGCGACCTGGGCCGGATAAGCGGTGTGGTGTTGGCCGATGGCGACGTCGTCGAGGCGGGCACCGTGCTGTCGGGGGTCGATCCGCGCACGACGTTGTTGTCGCTTGCCGACCCGAAGATGTTCGACCCGGAGTTCGCCTGGGCGGCGTCCAACATCAGGGCCCGCGGCGCCGTCGCCGTGGTGATGTTCGCCCTGGGCGACCTGCCGCAGTTACGTGACGACTTCGCCGACGCTCCGGATGCGGCCACGGCGCTCGCCGGACGCATCCAGATAGGCCCCTCGATCGAGTACCTGGAACGGGCCTTCGACGACGGGCGCCACGCCGGCTTGCCGCAACATCCGTTCGTGCAGCTCACCGTTCCATCGCTGCGCGATCCGGGGCTCGCCCCCGACGGCAAGCACGTGGCGACCGCCTGGGTGCAGACCGTGCCGCGGCGGCTCGAGACCGACGATTGGGAGCAGGGGAGGGAGCGGCTTGCCGCCGCGGTCGGCTCGGTGATCGACGGTGCATTGCCCGGTTTCACGGGCCTGGTCGAATCGCACTCCGTCACGGCGCCTCCCGACATCGAACGGCGCTTCGGGCTGGCCGACGGTTGCCTCTATCACGCCGATGTGAGCCTCGATCAAGCGCTGTACCTGCGCCCCATGGCCGGCTGGTCACGGTATCGAACGCCACTACGCGGCTTGTACCTGTGCGGTGCCGGCACCCACGGCGGCGGTGGAATTACCGGCCTCGCCGGTCGCAACGCGGCGCACCAGGTGCTCGAAGACCTCGAGTCCGGAAGGAGCGGCTGATGGCTATCGGCACGCCTTTCCATGTGCGCACCGGGCCGCTCAACAAGGGTCTCATCTGGCGTCCCTGGTCGGGGTACTTCACGGCCGGATGCTACGACGATTTCATTCAGCCGGAGTACGCCGCCATTCGCAACAAGGCGGCTGTGATCGACGTATCGCCGCTCTTCAAGTATTGGGTCGAGGGGCCCGATGCCACGCCGCTCATCCAGAGGGTGTTCACCCGCGACATCGAGAAATGCGACACGATGCAGGCCGTGTACACGCCTTGGTGCGACGCCGACGGCAAGGTCATGCAGGAGGGAACGGTCTTCCGTCTGGCAGACGACGTGTACCAGGTGAACGCCGCGGAGCCGGCGCTGCGCTGGTTACAGATGAACGCGATCGGTCACGACGTGACACTGCGCGATCGGTCGGCAGACGTCGCGGCGTTGGCGCTGCAGGGACCTACGTCGCGCGACGTGCTGGCCGCCTGCTTCGATGGTGAGATCGCCGACCTGGCGTTCTTCCGCATCATCACGGGGTCGATCGGCGGCGCTCCGGTGACCATCTCTCGCACCGGCTACACGGGCGATCTCGGCTACGAGATCTGGATCGCCGCTGCCGACGCGATCAACGTGTGGGACGCGCTGTTCGAGGCCGGGAACCCGTTCGGCATCACTCCGTGCGGCATTCTGGCGATGGACGTAGCGCGGGTAGAGGCCGGCTTCATCCTGATCGACGTCGACTACATCGGTTCGGAGAACGCCCTGATTCCGGAACACGCCTACTCGCCCTACGAGCTCGGGCTCGGTTGGTCGGTGAAGCTCGACAAGGGATATTTCGTAGGACGCCAGGCACTGATGGCCGAGCGCGAGCGCGGCAGCGAACGCCGCGTCGTCGGCATCGAGGTCGACTGGGAGCCGCTCGAGCACATTCACGCCGCCGAGAGCTTGATGCCGGACTTGCCCTTGCTGGCCTGCCGGGAATCCGTGCCGCTGTATGCCGACGGTACCCAGATCGGTCGGGTGACCACGCGCTGTTGGTCGACCTTGCTCAAGAAGTACGTCGGCATCGCCACCGTCGGTTCTCAATACGCCGCTCCCGGGACCAACGTCGATATGGAAGTCACGGTGAACTTCCGCCGCCGCCGCGTACCGACCCGAGTGGTGCAGCTGCCGCACTTTCGCCCCGACCGGATGCGTGCCTGAGGCGGCGTCGACAACGGCTTCCGCGAGGCAACTCTCATGTTCCAGCAGGAAACGGCCTGCTGGAGTTTCTGTAGCCGATCCCACGTTGTCTTCGGCAGCCCGTTGAGACCGGCGCGGCGGATCCTCATAATATGAAGTCTGGTTCCCCCGACGATTCAAGGAGATGAAATCCATGCGATCCAAGTCGATGTGGGCGCTCGCGGTCGCCGGCGTCCTGGTGTTGGCAATCACAGCCGTCTACGCAAGCCAGCAGCAGGTCGTGATCGAGGTGCGCCTCGGCGAGAAGGGTGAAAAGGGCGACGAGCGCGACGGTGACGAGCACTCGATTAGCATCCAGGCGCTGCGCGAGGGCCGGACCACGTTCTGGGTGGAGGGTAAGGACGACGAGATGTTCTTGGTCGACCTGGAGTTGCCGCCCGAGCAGATCCGTTCTTTTGCCCAGGGCACGGCGTTGATTGTCGATGCGATGCCGGCCATGAAGGCGGAGGCCGACGACGACGCGGCGGTGGACGGCTGGATCGTCAAGACCGGCGCCGAAGTGTCGATGATCGTCACGCTGCAGCTCAAGCAGGAGCGCGCCGGCGAGTCGCGCCAGCCGATGCCGGCCGCTGGCGGCGGTGGCGGCTGGTAAGTTCTTCGCCGACGACGTGACGCAGGTTTCGCCGCCGGCGGGTTAGCGCTGCAACCGGTAGCCGACGCGCGACACGGTCAAGATGTGCTTGGGCTCGGACGGGTCATCTTCGAGCTTGCGGCGCAGCTCGGCGATGTGGGTGTCGACCGTGCGGGTCACCACCGAGGCGGGGTATCCCCAGACCTCTTGAATCAGCTCGACCCGACTGGCAACGGCGCCGTCGCGGCGCAGCAGCGCGACGAGCAGGTCGAATTCCTTGGGCGTCAACGGCACAATCCGTCCTCGCTGCACGACCGTTCGGGCAGCGAGGTCGATTTCGCAGCCGGCGAGCTCGAAGATACGGGGCTCCTGGTCGGATTGGCCGGGCCCGGCGCGGCGTAGCAGGGCATCGACGCGGGCCAGGAGCTCGAGGATGCCGAACGGCTTGGTGACGTAGTCGTCGGCCCCCAGACGCAGGCCGCGGACGACATCCGTCTCTTCGCCGCGGGCGGTGAGCACCAGCACCGGCACCTCGATCCCCGCGGTCCGCAGCTCGTGCAGGACGCGGTAACCATCGAGCTTGGGCAACATGAGGTCGAGGACGATCAGGTCCGGCGCCTCGTCACCTCCCTGACGGCCGCGTTGCAGGCCTTCTTCGCCATCGCCGGCGACGTCGACCTCGTACCCCTCGATCTCGAGGTTGTTCCGCAAGCCGTACGCCAGGTCGGGGTTGTCCTCCACCACCAGGATGCGGGTCACGAGGGGCGCGCTCCGGGAAGGCGCACGACGAACCGGGCACCGCCGGCCGGTGGCGCTTCGATACTGACCTCGCCGCCATGCAACTCGACCAGCTCTTTGACCAGCGCCAGGCCGATGCCGCTGCCGCCGATACCGTTGGCTGCCTGACCGCGCCAGAAGCGCTCCCAAATTCGGGTGCGTTCCGGCGCCGGCACACCCGGCCCCTGGTCGGTTACCGAAACAACGACGTCGCCGTCGGCGTCGGCGACGGTTACCGCCACCGTTTGACCCTCCGGGCCGTACTTGATGGCATTGTCCAGCAGGTTCAAGAGCACCTGCCGCAGCATGTCGCGATCGATCGGCGCATCCGTACGTTCTCCGACCTCGACACCGATCCGGGCGCCGCGCGCCGCCGCCAAGGGTTCGAGGTCTTCGACGATGTCCGCAGTGAGGCGGCCGACGTCGGCCAACGCGGGCGCGAAAGACTTCGCCCGCTGCCCGGACCGCGAAAATTGCAGCAAGTTGTCGACCAGGAACGTCAGTCGCCGCGCCTCACGATCGAGGGTCGTCAGATACCGGCGGCGTTCCTCGTCCGAGCGAATCCGGTCGAGCCGCAGGGTCTCGGCGAACATGCGGATCTGCGCCAGCGGCGTGCGCAGCTCGTGAGAAGCGCCGGCCACGAACTGCTCGCGCAGATCCACGAGCTCCTGCTCGCGGCGCAGCAGCGCCACGCCGGCGACCAGCAGCGCAACGGTGATGCCGAACATCCCGGCGATAAGCGGCAGGCGCGAGCGCGGTAGTCCGCCGACGACGAGGCGGCTGGCCGACTCCGGTGAGATCGATGCCTCCACGTGAAGCCCAGCAAACCGCGGGCCGAGGTCGGCCTGCGTAGATACCGCGAGCTCGTATGTCGCGCCGCTCTTGAACAGGGTCCTTCCGACGGCATCCGTGACGCTGATCGATACCAGTCCATCGTCTTCTACGCCCTCGGTGAGGCTCTCGGGAAGCAGTGCGTAGAGCCCGAGGGCCGACGCGAGGAAGCCGTTGACGACGCCGTACACGCCCTCGAAGCCGTGGACGACGCCCGGGTGGTCGGCTGTTCGCCCGACGACTCGGTACACGAGTACTCTTCTGCTGCCGGCATCTTCGTCAAAAATAGCAGCCGAGGACCACCCTTCCCGGTAGCGGGTCCGGGCGTCGTGCGCCACTGTTTCCTCGAGCGCTTTGTCGCCCGACTCGTAGCCGGGTGTTTCGGGGCCGGCGGTGACCAGCTTCCCGGTTTCGAGGTCAATCCAGAAGAAGCGGGTAGCGAGATCGCCCAGTCGATACGTCCCCCGCTGTGCCTCGATCTCGGTATCGGGGTCGGGAAACGGCGTCCCGGGGCCGCCTGCGGCTAGCGTGAGAACCGGGAAGAACCATTCGTAGTCGAGGGTGATCGAAGCGTTGCGGGCGTACTGGTCGGTTGCGAGCCGCGCGTAGTCGCGCAGCACGCCCTCCGCGGCTTCTCGCTGCCCGCGGGCCGCCGTGACCGCCTCGTAACCGAGAGCGGCAACCAGAAGCAACGCTGCTCCGAGGCAGCCTACGATCACCGGCCGGCGCCGGGCGCTCCATTTCGAGATCGACATCCTCCAGAAGATAGCCGGAGCGCCGGGGCAACAGTAGCGATCCGATGCGAAGGGGCGGATTCTGACAACTCCCTGACATCCTTTTGACGGAGTCTTTGCAACCTCGTTGCGGCACCTCAACCTTTGTTGCCCGGTCGGCCTCTACGCTTGTGACTTCGTACTAGTTCCCCATTGGATGAAGGAGATGAAACTCATGCGATCCAAGTCGTTATGGGCGCTCGCAATGATCGGTGTTCTGGCAGTGACGCTGACCGCCGTGTACGCCGCACCGCAGGAAATGACGATTGAAGTCCGTCTCGGGGAGAAGGGCGACAAGGGTGACAAGCGCGACGACAAGGAGCACAACATCACTATCGAGGCCCTGCGCGGGGGTCAGAAGACGTTCTGGGTCAAGGGCAAGAATGACGCGATGTTCCTCGTCGACATGGATGTTGCGCCCGAGGAAGTCCGCTCATTCGCCAAGGGTACGGCGCTGCTCCTGGATGCGACGCCGGCGATCAAGGCCGAGGCAAACGATGAGTCGGCGGTCGACGGTTGGATTGTCCAGGCGGGCGCCGATGTCTCCATGATCGTCACGCTGCAGCTCAAGGAGCAGGTTGCCTACGAGCCGGACATGACCCTGCCCGCGCCCGTCGGCGGCGGGGCGGGCGGTTGGTAATCCCTTCGTAGGCGGCGAGAAGCAGCTCTTTCCGCCGGCAGGCGATGCGACATTCGAGGGGTCCCGCGTACCGGGGCCCCTCTCGTTTTGCCGCCGGGCTTCCGGCATTATCAACGACCACACCATGCACCTTCGACTCGTTTTCCAACCTCTCGTCTGCGCCGGGCTGCTGGGGGCGCTAGCCGCCTCGGGCTGCGCCGGCGCCACACCGGAACAAGAGGCATTCGTACGCCTCGACGCCGACGAGGCGGCGTTGCTCGACAGCCATCCCGTACCCGGAGACCGCCGCGATCAGCAGGCGACGATCGACGACACGGTGGCGCGCCTGGGGCTCGATCCGTTTCGGGTGCTGGCGCTTCCGGGAGATGTCGCCGAGGGCGCCGCCGGCTACCTCGTCTTGCTGCGCAACCAGTCGGAGGTCGTGAGGCTCGACAATCAGCTCACCGTTGTCGCGCGGGCGTCGACACCACGCTCGCCGACAGGCTGGGACCTGATCGACGACCGATATCTGTTCGTCTCCGGTGAGCTCTCGAATCTGATTCACGTCTTCGACGTCGGCGCCGCAGACCTGCGGCTACAGGCGACCATTTCGTTGGATAACGTTGGTTCGGTGCGCGACCTGGAGGTCGTGGACTCCGATCTGTTCGCTCTCGACAACTTCGATAATCGCCTTCTACGCCTGGCGTTGCCGCGCAAGTGGCGAGAGGCCGAGGGCGGCATGGTGGTCGGGAGGACCGACTTCGACATCGGTCCCGGGAGTTTGAGCGTCGATCATGTGGGCGATTTTCTTCTCATCAACGAGATGCTGGCCCACAGCCTCGCGATGGTGCCGCTGCATGAGGGGACACCCGAATTCGACGGCGCCGCCCGAATCCAGCACGACGGCCCCATGTGGGCGGTCGACGTGGTCCGACAGGGCGACACCTTGCTGCTGGCCCTCGGCGGCGTCGAGAATCGGCCGCTCGACCGGACCGGCGGCGACTTCGGCTACGTCGATTCGTTCGTGTACCTGTATCGCGTACCGGTGAGCGGCGAGAGCGGCAGCCCGCACGCCGGCGCCGCCCGGCTGGTTGATTCCGTCAACGTGTCCGAGCTCGGCGTCGTCACGCCCAAGTCCGTTCGTTTCGATATCTCCGGGCGCCTTTGGGTCAGTGGCTTCGGGGGCGAACGGTTGGCCGTGTTCGAGGTGGGCGATGGAGAGGCGGGACTTTCGGTGGTACAGACGCGGACCTCTCCACCCGGGATCACCGACTTCGTCGTCGACGGCGAACGGTTGATCGGTGTGAGTACGCTGCTCGATCGCGTTGTCGTGTCTGCGGGCGAGGATTGGAACGACTGGCGCTATGCCCCACTCGTGTTCGACGATGCGCCCGACCTCGGCGAGCCGCACAACGAGCACGCGGTCGATGTGCGTGTCGGCGAGACCTTGTTCTTCTCGACACTGTTTTCGCCCGACAACCGAACCGAAGGGGAACTGTCACGGTTCACCTGCGAAACCTGCCACTTCGAGGGCACGTTCGACGGGCGCACGCACTTCACCGGGCGTGACGACGTGTACGCAACGACCAAGACACTGCGCGGCCTGGCCAACAACGTGCCGCTGTTCACCCGCGCCGGCGACCCCACGATGTCGACGATGATCATGGGCGAGTTCCGGGTCGCCAACCAGGAGCGGCGGGCGTTCTTCGACGTCGAGGTAACGGCCCACCCATGGCTTACAGAGTTCGGTGTCCGTTCGACGCTCACCCCCGACGACCAGCGCCTGGCTTTCCTGTCGTTCCTGGTCGACTACACGCATCCGCCGAATCCGTGGACAGCCCAGGGCAGGCCGCTCGACCGGCAGGCGACCGCCGGCCTTGAGGTCTTCCGCGAACGCTGCGCGGTCTGCCACCAGGCCGCCACGTCGACGCGCGAGTCGGGCGACTCGGTGCCGTTCGATCGTTGGCAGGAGTGGCTCGAAACCGAGTCCTGGGATCCCGTGTGGGCATCGGCCCTGTACACCAAGACGGGCATCGAGCCGTATGTCGCCGAGGCCGGCGCGCGGGTGCCCAGCCTGCGCCGCGTGAAGCAGAAGTACCCCTACTTCACCAACGGCTCGTCGACAACGTTGCGCAGCGTTCTCGAACGCTTTCGCTATCGAGGCGCCCAGGGCTGGCACGACCCTGCCGGTGTCCAGGGAGGCGGGGGCGACGCTCTTGATGCCGACGAGATTGCGGTGTTGCTGCGGCTGCTGGAATTCTTCTGATCGCTGTCGCGCGGCCCCAAGCTGCGAGGCGTGAGGCGCCGAGCTCGCGCCAACGGACTGCCGGGAAGTGCCCGCCGCTCCGTTTGGCTACAATCTCCCCGTGAACATTCGCAACTTCTGCATCATCGCCCATATCGACCACGGCAAGTCGACGCTGGCGGATCGTTTGATCCAGCGCTGCGGAGGTGTGTCCGATCGCCAGTTTCACGATCAGCTCCTGGACACGATGGACATCGAGCGCGAGCGCGGTATCACGATCAAGAGCAACACGATCACGCTCGAGTACGAGGCCGTCGACGGTGAGACCTACACGCTCAACCTGATCGACACGCCGGGTCACGTCGACTTCTCGCACGAGGTGCGTCGCTCGCTGATGGCTTGTGAAGGGGCGCTGCTGCTCGTCGACGCGACGCAGGGCGTCGAAGCGCAAACGGTCGCCAACGTCTACCTGGCGCTGGAGCAGGAGCTCGAGATCCTGCCGGTCGTCAACAAGATCGACATGCCGGCGGCCGACGTCGACCGCGTGCTCGAAGAGATCGACGCGGACCTCGGGCTCGACCCGTTCGAGGCCATGTCCGTGTCCGCCAAGCTGGGGACAGGTATCGACGAGCTGCTCGAGGCCGTTGTGGAGAAGCTCCCGGCGCCCGAGATGGCGCCGGATGCACCCCTGAAGGCGCTGATCTTCGACGCCGAATACAACGCGTACCGCGGCGTGATCTTGCTGGTGCGCGTGTTCGACGGCACCGTCCGCCCCGGCCAGGTGATCCGCCTGATGCACAACGGTGCCGAGTACGAGGTCGAAGAGGTGGGTTTGATCCAGCTCGAGCGCGTCAAGCAGAAGGAGCTCGTCTCGGGGTCGGTGGGATACGTGATCGCCAACATCAAGGCGATCAGCGACATCGACATCGGCGACACGGTCACCGATGCGGCGCAGCCGGCGGCGGAGCCGTTGGCCGGCTACGTCGAGGCCAAGCCGGTGGTGTTCTCATCGATCTTTCCGGTGTCCAACGACGACTACGAGGACCTGGCCCGAGCCCTCGACAAGCTCAAGCTCAACGATGCCGCGTTGACGTTCCAGAAGGACTCGTCGAACGCCCTGGGCTTCGGCTTCCGGTCCGGCTTCCTGGGCATGCTGCACCTCGACGTGGTGATGGAGCGCTTGAGCCGCGAGTTCGACCTGTCGTTGCTGCTGACCGCGCCGTCGGTGCAGTTTCGGGTAACGACCGCCGACGGCGAGACGCGCGTCATCGAGAACCCGTCGGAGTATCCCGATCCGGCAATGATCGAGCTCGTGGAGGAGCCGTATATCAAAGGCTCGATCCTGATGCCCGATCGCTACGTCGGGACGGTCATGGACCTGCTGCGCGACAAACGGGGCGTCGACATCAAGTTCAACTACCTGGCGGCGGGGCGCGTCGACATGACCTCCGAGCTGCCGCTCGCCGAGATGCTGTTCGACTTCTACGACCGCCTCAAGACGATCACCCAAGGCTACGGCTCTTTCGACTACGAGCTGCTCGACTATCGCCCCACCAACCTGGCCAAAGTGGACCTACTGGTCAACGGCGAGCGTGTCGATGCGCTCGCCATGCTGGTGCACCGCGACAAGGCCCGCGGCCGCGCCCTGCACGCCTGCAGGCAGTTGGAGCGAACGATTCCCAAGCAGAACTTCAAGATCGCCATCCAGGGGGCGATCGGCCGCGACATCATCGCGCGGCGCACCATCACCGCCTACCGCAAGGACGTCACCGCCAAATGCTACGGCGGCGATATCACGCGCAAGCGCAAGTTGCTGGAGAAGCAGAAAGAGGGCAAGAAGCGGGCTCGCGCCTTCGGCAACGTCGAGATTCCTCAGGAAGCTTTCCTGGCGGTGCTGCGCGCCGACCCCGACGAGGCCTGACAGGGTGATGAGCAGGTCGTCGGGTGACCCCGCCGGGCGCCCGTCGAGCCCTTCGACATCCGGCTCCACCGCCGCTTCGCGTACCGCCGCCACCCCACCGAACGCTGCCCCCGGCCTGTATATCCACGTACCGTTCTGTACCCGTGTTTGCCCATACTGCGACTTCGCCGTGCAGACGGGCGGGCCGAAGAAGCGACAAGCGTACGTGCAGTCGCTGTGGGGTGAGATTCACGGCTGGGGGAATGGCGAGGGGGCGGCGGCTACGGCTGGAGCCGGTGGCGACAGCGTCGCGGCCGCGGGGCCGCGTTGGAAGGTGGAGCAGCCGTTCGACACCATCTACCTGGGCGGGGGCACACCGTCGTCGTTGTCGGCCGCAGCGCTCGAGCAGATCTTGGCGACGGTGCGCGAGGTGCTATCGATCGACGACGACGCCTCGATCACGCTGGAGGCGAACCCGGAAGATGTCGACGACGCCAGCCTCGACACATGGCACCGGCTGGGGGTGTCGCGCCTGAGCCTGGGAGTGCAATCGTTCGACGCTGACGGGCTGACGCTGCTGGGACGCTCGCACACACCGACGCAGGCGACCGCGGCGATCGAGCGCTCGATGTCGGCCGGGTTCCGGGTATCGGTTGATTTGATCTTCGCCGTTCCCGACCAGTCGACCGCGAGCTGGTCTGCCACGCTGCAGCGCACCGTGGATCTGCAGCCCCACCACATCTCCTGCTACGAGCTCACCGTACACGAACGCACCCGTTTCTACCGGGCGCGGGCGCGGGGTGAGTTTGCCGAAATTGCCGACGCCGACAAGGCGGCGCAGTTTTTCGTGACGCACCGCTTTCTTGCCGATGCCGGTTACCCGGCCTACGAGGTGTCGAACTTCGCACGTCGCCCCGAGCTCCGCTCCCGCCACAACGCCAAGTACTGGGACCACACGCCGTACCTGGGCCTCGGGCCGTCGGCGCACTCGTTCGATGGCGACAACAAGCGCTGGTGGAACGAGCGCCGTCTGTCCGATTGGCAAACGGCGGTCGACGCGGGAGGTGGTGCGACCTGCGAGGAAGAAACTCTGCGGCCCGAGCAGCTCGTGCTCGAGGCGCTGGCGCTGGGGTTGCGCACGACCGCGGGGCTGGATCTCGAGCGACTGGAGGGCCGCTATGGCATCGACTTGCGCCCCGCAAACGTCGCCTTGATCGACAACCTCATCGGCCGCGGCTTGCTGGAAGGCAGCGCCGGATCGCGCCTGACACCGACGCTCGAGGGGCTGGCGGTGGCCGACACGCTGGCGGCCACCTTCACGATTCCGACCGCTGAGCGAAACCGGCAGTGTGGCGGAAGTCGCTGAAGTTGTCTGCCGTGTGAGCTGAAAGAACGGTGTTCCCCGGTTAGAAAAACTCGGCACGTGTGCTGATTGTGCCGACGCTTTCAAGTGTCAACTGAGATCCGAAACGTCGGGACTCACGCTTCTATACTGGCGCTTCGTCACTGTTGTACAAGATCACATTAGTGGATAGAAACATTGATATTTATTTATAACTAATGTATTTTTTATCCAATCATGAAAGCAGACCGAGAAGCTGAGATTCGAACGATCTTCCGCCAGGGTGGAGGTGTTCTCCGCACGGCTCAGGCGCTGCGAGCCGGTGTGCACCCTCGGGATCTCTATGCCATGCGCGATGCGGGCGCACTGGAACGACTGAGCCGCGGGGTGTACCGACTCGCGGATCTTCCTCCGCTCGCCGAACCTGATCTCGTCACCGTAGCCGCGCGCATACCCAAGGCTGTGATCGCCCTCATCTCGGCTCTTTACTTCCATGGGCTTGGCACAGAGATCCCCCACGAAGTGCACATCGCTCTGCCTCCAGGAACAGCGGGCCCGAAACTGGAGTGGCCGCCGCTCCGCGTGGTCCGACTCTCCGGGGAGGCGTTCACTTCCGGGATCGAGGTCCACGAGCGCGACGGCGTCCGCCTGCGTGTCTACTCGGCAGCCAAGACGGTGGCCGACTGCTTCAAGTTCCGCAATCGATTCGGTATCACCGTGGCCGTGGAAGCCCTCCGATCCGGGCTCGAGGACCAGGTGTTCACTCCCGCCGAGATCCTGCGCGCGGCCAGGATCTGCCGCGTGGACCGGATCGTGCGCCCGTACCTGGAGGCGCTGCAATGACCCGCCCACGTGCTAGCGGGCTCGCCCAGTCCGTGCTCGATCGCCTCAGAAATGAGGCGGTCAAGCGGGGCCGCCCCTTTGCAGAGCTGCTCGAGCTGTATGCCGTCGAGCGCTTTCTGCACCGACTCGGACGCTCCCCGTACCGCGAGCAGTTTGTCCTCAAGGGCGCAATGCTCCTGCGCCAGTGGCTCGGTGCTGACACCCGTCCGACTCGAGATGTCGATCTCCTCGCACCGGCCGACCTGGATGAAGACGCTCTGCGCCGCCTGCTTGGCGATCTTCTACGCCTCGAGGTGGAGGAAGACGGCATCGACTTCGACATCGACTCGATCATCGTCCGGCCCATCCGCGCAGAGTCAACGGTCCTGGGGCTGCGTGCAAAGTTCGATGCGCATCTCGGACGTACCCAACTGCGATACCAGGTCGACGCCGGGCTAGGCGACACTGTCTTTCCCCCGGCTGTGGATGTCGTTGCGGGGGGACTCCTCGGCTTACCCATGGCGAGTGTGCGGGCGTACACGCCCTACACGACAGTGGCGGAGAAGCTGGAAGCCATGGTGGTGCTGGGGGAAGCCAACAGCCGAACCAAGGACTACTACGACCTCCTCGAGCTACCCCACGCGCTTGCCTTCGATGGATCGACGCTTGCGGAGTCCGTCCGGCGCACCTTCGCGCGGCGGGCAACACTCATTCCTGCGGAACCGTTGGAGGGGCTGTGTGATCGGTACGCCGGGGACCCTCTCCACGCAACCCGTTGGCGAGCCTTCCTGACCAAGAACCTGCTCGAGGCGATCGAAAAGGATCTCGGCCGCGTGGTCGGGAGCATCCGGCGCTTCGCCCAGCCGGTTCTGGACGCCGTCCGCGAGGACCAACCGTTTGATCGACACTGGTCTCCAGGCGGGCCGTGGGAAAAGATGAAGGCTGAAGGGTTGCACCTCAACTGATGTCGAAGCCGCTGGCCACCAAGCGTGACACCAAAGCAGGAAAGCAAATGTTCGAACAAACCTTCAAGAACATCGACGACGTCCTCTGGAAGGAAGCCGGCTGCACGACGGAGCTCGACTACACCGAGCAGACCTCCTGGATGCTTTTCCTCAAGTACCTCGACGACCTCGAGCAAGAGAGGTCGCTGGAGGCCGAGCTTGTCGACAAGCCCTACGAGTTCCTTATCGACGAGCCGCATCGCTGGTCGAGCTGGGCCGCTCCGAAAAAGGCGGACGACTCCTTCGACCACGACAGCGCGCTGACCGGCGATGACCTGATCGAGTTCGTCAACAACGACCTGTTCCCGTACCTCAACGGGTTCAAGGAGCGCGCCAGCGGGCCGAACACCATCGAGTACAAGATCGGCGAGATCTTCGGCGAAACCAAGAGCAAGTTCCAAAGTGGCTACTCGCTGCGCGACGCCCTCGAGCTGATGGACGAGCTCCGCTTCCGTTCGCAGAAGGAGAAGCACGAGCTCAGCGACCTCTACGAGGCCAAGATCCGCAGGATGGGCAACGCCGGGCGCAACGGCGGCGAGTACTACACGCCGCGCCCGCTCATCC
>CBDUXW010000016.1:0-15544 GCA_965371275.1 uncultured bacterium
GGACGGCAGCTTGGCCAAATCCGTGAAGTCGGCCACCGACTCCGGTTCGATCACGAACAAGACTCGGTTCTTGTGGTACGTCTTTCCGGGAACATCGGGCACGGTGGAGAGCCAGTAGAGATTGTCGTCGACCGCCTTGCCCGCCGCATCCCGAAGCGTCAGAGCCAACCAGTGCGTCTTTGAAAGCCCCGAAGGGAAGTCGACGGTGAAAGCCCGTGTCTTGCCGTCAGCGTCGATGTCGACGTCGGCGGTACGGGAATACTTCTCGGTCATGTCGAAGTCGAAAACCTTCGCCGCGACCTGGAGGCTCTTGAACGCGCGGTAGTGGCTGTTGACGACGTAAACGGAATGGTCGTCATAGGCATACTGCACATGAAGCGGCCGGCACGCCTTCTTGGCGCCGTAATAGGCGCCGCCGGCCTGGAGATACCAGTCAATGTATTGCCACGTGGGCGACGCGGGCCAGGCCGCGTCATACTTCCAGGTCGTGATGCCGGTGGCCGAGTACTTGTTCCGTCCGTACGCTTCGAACATGCCGCGGGCCGACTCGTAGTTCAGCGCCGCCACCTGGTGGGCCATGCAACCGCCACCGCTGCAGCTGATGCGCTTCGACTTCGATTACCCGGAGGGCGTCTCCCGCACCCGTGGCGGCCGGCACACGGTGGCGGTTTCACCTGATGGAGATCTCATCGTGTTCGTCGCCAACGGGCAGCTCTGGATGCGGCGGATCGGCGATCCGGAGATCACGCCTATCCCCGGCACCGATGACGATCCCTTCTCACCGTTCTTCTCGCCCGACAGCCGCCAGATCGGCTATTACGCCGACGGTCACATGAAGCGGGTCGCGGTAACCGGTGGCGCCGCGGTGTCGCTGGGTGCGATCGTCGGGGCGCCGTTCGGGGCGAGCTGGGCCGATAACGACATGATCTACTTCGGTCAGGGTGCCGGTGGGATCTGGCAGATTCCCGGTACCGGCGGCGCGGCGGAGGTCGTTATCGAAATGGAAGCCGGCGAGTTCGCCGACGGCGCGCAGCTGCTTCCGGGCGGCGAATGGTTGTTATTCGCCCTGGCCAGCAGCGCGCAGGGATGGAACGACGCCGCCATCGTCGCCCAGTCGTTGGTAAGCGGCGACCGCAAGCTGCTGATTCCCGGCGGCAGCCACCCTCGCTACGTGCCCACCGGACACCTGGTGTACGGCCACACCGGAACACTGTTTGCCGTGCCTTTCGATGTCAGCCGCATCGAGGCCGTTCCGGGACCGGTTTCCGTGGTCGAAGGCGTGCGTACCGCTGGATTCACCGGCGGCGTTGATTACGGGTTCACGAACGATGGGCACCTCGTCTACGGGGTGGGCACCGCGAGCGGGTTTGGGCAACCCGATTCCAGCCTCGTGTGGATCGACCGCGACGGAAATGTCGAGGCGTTGCCCTTCGATCCTCAGAGCTTCGATAAGCCGCGCCTGTCGCCCGACGGGGGGCGCATCGCGGTGGAAATCCGCGGCGCTAACGACACGCAGATCTGGATTTACGAGGTGGAGCGTGGGGGCACCCAACCGCTTACCGTGGAAGGGATCAACGAGAACCCGGTGTGGTCGCCTGACGGTGAGTGGGTGTACTTCGAGTCGAACGTTGGTGGCGACGTTGACATCTGGAAGCGCCGTGCCGATCGCAGCGCCGCAGCGGAGCCTGTGTTGGAGGCTGCCGAGGCGCAGACTCCCACCTCGGTTTCCGCGAACGGCGAGTTCCTCTTTTTCTATCAGGCCGGATCGATGGCCCCCGATATCTGGATGCTGCCGCTTGCCGGCGAAGCTGAGCCAACCCCGCTCATTACAAGCGCGGCCATCGAGATGAACGCGTCTGTATCTCCGGACGGCCGTTTCGTCGCATTCCAGTCGAATGAAGGCAGGTTCACTGAAATCTCGGTGGTGGAGATTGCCACCGGGAGCCTGTCGTCCATCTCTACAGCGGGTGGTAACGACCCGGTGTGGTCGCCGGTCGGCGACGAAATTTTCTACCGGCGGGGGGGGAACTACTATGTTGTCGGTGTAACTACCGAACCGGAGTTTTTGGCTTCGTCACCGCAACAGCTTTTCGGGCCGTTCGTTATGCGCAACCAGTTCGACGTCAGTGCCGACGGGCAGCGTTTGCTGATCGCGCTCGCGGGCGATGCCGACCAGAGGACGGAGGACGCGCTGACGGAGCGCATCGCCGTGATTCTCAATTGGTTTGAAGATCTCAAGCAGCGCGTGCCCACTCGGCGATGAGCGACCGAGCCCAGCGAAGATGGTGTGGTTCGCGCGCAGATCAATGTCGTGCTGAACTGGTTCGAGGAGCTGCGCGAGCGTGCCGACGGGAGTCGCTAGGCCTCGATAGCCCTCATCCGCTAGTGTAGGCCGCATCATGATCGGCAAGACCTTCGGACACTACGAAGTCATCGACTCGCTCGGCGCCGGCGGGATGGGCGAGGTGTATCGGGCGCGCGACATCAAGCTCGATCGCGACGTGGCGATGAAGGTGCTGCCCGAGGACTTTGCCGCTGACGCGGAGCGGCTGGCCCGGTTTGAGCGAGAGGCCAAGCTGCTGGCCTCTTTGAACCACGCGAACATCGCCGGCATCTATGGATTTGAGGACATCGACGGCGTGCGCTTCACCGCCATGGAGCTCGTCGAGGGAGAGACCCTCGAAGAGCGCATGCTCCAGGCCGGCGGCCTCGAGGTCGACGAGGTGCTCGACATCGCCCGGCAGATGGCGACGGCGCTCGAGGCGGCCCACGAAAACGGCGTCGTGCACCGCGATCTGAAGCCGGCCAACGTCAAGATCACGCCCGAGGGCAATTTGAAGGTGCTCGACTTCGGGTTGGCGAAGGCGTTCCTCGATGACGGCTCGCCGTCGGAGATGTCGCCTGACCTGAGCCGCTCGCCGACGATGATGCAGGCCACCGGCGTCGGCATGATCCTCGGCACCGCCGCCTACATGAGCCCCGAGCAGGCGCGCGGCAAGCCGGTCGACAAGCGCGCCGACATCTGGTCGTTCGGCATCGTGGTATTCGAGATGCTTACCGGCCGGCAGCCGTTTCGTGGCGAGACGCTGTCGGACACGCTCGCCGATGTGCTGCGCGGCGATCTCGACTGGGATTCGCTGCACGCCGACACGCCGGCGGGCGTGCGCAGCCTGTTGCAGCGTTGCCTGGAGCGCGATCCGAACCAGCGCTTGCGCGATATCGGCGAGGCGCGTATCGCGATCGACAGGGCCTTGAAGGGCGAAGGCGAAGAATCGGACGATCCAGGCGATGAAGTGGCCGTGGCCGCGCCCGCCGCGAGCTCAGCGCCGGCTGCAATGCCGGGTACGCCGCTGTTGCTCGTGATTGTCGTGGTCACGGCCATCATCGCCGGATTCGCCGGCTGGAGCTTGGCGCCGTCGGGCGGCGACCCGACTTCACTCAAGCTCGGATTCGCGGTGGAGGGCCTCGATGAGGTCTCACCCGTGATTTCACCCGACGGCCGCATGGTGGTCTTCTCCGCGCAGGGCCGGTTGTGGGTGCGCGACATCAGCCGTGCCGAGCCTCGCGAGTTGCCGGGAACCGAGGGAGCATTGCAGCTGTTCTGGTCGCCGGACGGCACGGCAGTGGGTTACATGAGCGCGCAGGACGTCTACCGCGTCGACCTCGAGGGTGGTAGTCCGACGGAGGTCGTTCGACTTCCAGAGGCGAGTGTCGCCGGTGTTGGCGGCGACTGGGGACCGAACGATCGCATCGTTTTTACCCGCGGCAATACCGGCTTTTACCGGGTATCGGCGCGCGGCGGCGACCCGGAGCTGATTCTCGAGCCGCCGGGCGTGACCGCCGGCGACCATTTTCATGCGCCGTCGTTCTTGCCCGACGGCGAGATGGTATTCGTAGTCCATCCGGGCTCGGGAGCGCCCGACACGATCGCGGTTTCGTCGTCAGAGGGCGCCGCGTACGAGACTGTTCTGCGACTCGATGGGCAGCGAATTTCCCGGCCGGCTTATTCGCCGACAGGGCACATCGTTTTCCATCGTGCGCCGACGTTGCCGGGCGTGTGGGCCGTGCCATTTTCATTGGATGAGCACCGCACCACGGGCGAGCCGTTTCTCGTGGTGCCCAACGGTGGCATTCCGAGTGTCTCGTCAAGCGGCGTGTTGTCGCATTCTCCGAACATGGGGCCCGTCGGCAGCCGGCCGGTGATCGTGAATCGAGCCGGCGAGATCGTCGCTGCGCTTTCCGACACGCAGATAGGACTGACGCACCCTACGCTGTCGCCTGATGGCACCCAGGTCATTTGGTCGAGCGTCGTGAGCGAGCGCCGCGACCTGTGGATTTATGATTTCGAACGAGAGTCCGGCTCACCGCTTACGACCGGACCGGAGGCCGAATTCGAGCCGGCGTGGTTCCCCGACGGCGAGCGCCTTGCCTTTCAGCGCAATGCCGGCACACCGGAAGTAGTGATCGCTGCGAGCGACGGCAGTGGAGAGCCCCGGAGCCTGGCCATGGGCGCCACACGTCCGGCGGTATCGCCGGACGGCAAGCACGTCGCGTTCGACGTCACTGAAATTGGCGATACCGGTGCAGATTCGATCTCTTATGTCTCTCTCGACGGGCCGGCCGAGCCCGTGAAGCTGGTCGAGGCGCCCGGCGACCAGGACTCGCCCGAGTTTTCGCCCGACGGCGGCTACCTTGCCTACAACTCGGATGAGAGCGGCGGCAATCAGGTGTACCTGACCAGGTTCCCCGACGGTAACGGCAGATGGCAGGTGTCCGTGGACGGCGGTGTCAACCCGCGTTTCAACGCCACCGGTACCGTCCTGGTCTTCTCCAACGGTGCTGACATCTGGGAGGTACCCATCGATCTCACGGGACGGGCGCCGCAGATGGGCGCACCGCAACGCGTGATCGCGGGAGCACCGCTGCAGCTCGCGCCCAACAACGGTTTCGACGTCGACGCCGAGGGCGAGATCTTCGTTGTCGTGCAGCAGCAGCTCGGCCGCGCCGGTGTGTCCGCCGTCGATCTGATCTTTAACTGGTTCGAGGATTTCCGCGAAGGCCGATAGGCATCAGGGACTTCGCCGGAGCTGTTGCGCACATTTCGGTCGTCGGCGCCGTCCTGCAGGTGTATCGGCGCTTCCCGACGGGTCGTGAATTCCGGTATTCGGCCCGGCCCCCGCAATTGGTAGCCTGAACGGGTCAGGAGAGGGGGCTTGGATGGCGTTCTGGGAACGTAGTGTGGCCAGCGTGTTTCATGCCGTTGGTCTCAACAGCGTGAAGAGCCGGGTGCTCGTGTTCGCTTTGCTGGCGACGGTCATTCCGTCGCTGACCACGGTGCGGGTTTCGTACGTCCACAACCGCGAGTCGCTGTTCGACAAGGTCACCACGGAGCTGAGCAGCGTCAGCTCCCACGGTGCTCGCGAAACCGACCTCTGGCTCAAGGAACGCTTCTACGACGTCCGCGTGTTTTCGAACTCGCCCGAGGTGTGGGAGAACGTCGAAGCGATCCAGCGCGCTCGTGCGCGCAACGTCGCCGAGAGCGACTCGCTGAGCCGTCTCGAGACCTATCTGAGTGTGGTACGCGATCGTTTCGACGACTACGGTGCCCTCACCGTGCTCGATGCCGAAGCCGAGGTATTGGTGCGCACCGGCAGCCTGAGCCGCTTGAAGCTGCCGGATGATTGGCTCAGCAGGGTGGCGATCGGCGAGGAAGTTCGCGGCGATGCCTATTGGGACGATGCGCAGGCGCGCTACGTACTCGATATCGCGCGACCGATTCGCGGCCCGCAGGGCACTTTCCTCGGCGCGCTGGCGGCGCAGGTGAACTTCCACTCGGTTGCCGAATCCTTGCGCGCTGCCACCATCGGCCTGACCGGCCACGTGTACTTGACGGAGGCTGATGGGCGGCTCCTGGTCAGCTCTCGGGTGCAGCAGGGCAATCTCGTCGACAAGGCCCTTCCCGCCACTACATTGGAATCGTTGGACGAGGTGGCGTCACTGGAGTACGCGGGGCCGCGGGGGCTGTGGGTCATCGGCACCCTCGACGAGGTGCCGCTGTCAGACTGGGCGATCGTTGCGGAAATCGAAACCGCCGAGGCTTTTGTCCCAATTACCGAGTTGCGCAACCAGACGATCGTCGTGCTCATGGGGCTGCTGTTGACCGTCGGCCTGCTCGCCTATCTGTTTTCGCTCATCATCGTGCGGCCTCTCGGCCGTCTCGACGCCGCCGCCGCGGAGGTCGCGTCGGGCAACCTCGACGTCGAGGTTCCCGTGGTCAGCCGCGACGAGCTCGGCTACCTGACGCGTATCTTCAACGACATGGTGACGCAGATCCGACAGAGTCGTGACGAGCTCGAGAAGCTGTCGATCACCGACGGGCTGACGGGTTTGCACAACCGGAGCCACATGATGGATACGCTCAAGGCGGAGACCGCCCGCAGCAAGCGCAACGAAGCTTCATTCGCCGTGCTGATGCTGGATATCGACCATTTCAAGAACTACAACGACACGTTCGGCCACCTCGCCGGCGACGAGGTGCTCAACAAGATGGGCGTGATTCTGCGCGAGTCGTCGCGTGAGATGGACTACGTGGCTCGTTACGGCGGCGAGGAGTTCCTCGTGCTGCTTCCCGACGCCACGGCGGAAAGCTCCGTCGAGGTCGCCGAACGCATTCGCGAGCGACTGAGCCAGGAAACCTATTCCACCGGATCGGAAAACCGCGTCAGCATCAGCATTGGAGCGGCGGAGTATCCGCGCCACGGCGGTACCGCCGAGGCCATCATCGAGGCTGCCGACGCGGCGCTGTACGAGGCCAAGCGTGCCGGTCGCGACCGCGTGGTGGAAGCGTCGCCGACGGAAACCGCGCCGGCTGACGAGCTACCCCTGGAGAGTGCGGCCGGAGCGTAGTTGCGCGGCCGGCGCCTGGATGGGCGGCGTAAGCCGGAATGCGAGGTCAGTGTGGGCTCGCGCTAGCGGCTGTCGACGAGCGTCGAATAAATCCAACCGCCGCGCCCGTCGTCGCTGCTGATGCGCACCCACTGGCGTTCGTAGGCGTGCCCCATGACCTGGGCGCCCGCCTCCAGAACAAACGCCACGCCGAACGAGGTCCCGGGTCCTTCGCGCACGTTGCTCGAGCGCGTCACGCGCAGCGGCAAGGCGAAATAGAACGGCACTTCGTCGGGCCGGCGAGCGGAATCCGTGCTGGCGAATCGGCCGGGGTTGTCGCTTACGAGGTCTTTCGACTGCACGGCGAGGTACAGCGCGCCACCGTAGTTCTCGTTGTCGAATTCGCCGGAGCTCATCTCGAGTAGCTGAGCCGCTTGCACGACCCGCGGGTTGTCGCCCTCGGCTTGCTGGCGCGTCCGCAGCGCGATCTCGGCCTCGGCCATGGTCGAGGCTGCTTCGGCGCGACTTTCGACGCTCTGCAACTTGGCCTTCGATCGCACCGCCTCCATGATCGCGGCGTCGACGGCGTCTTGCAGGGAAGCCGCCCGTGCCTCGCTGGCGAGCAGGCGCAACTGCAACTCGGCGACGTTGCGCTCGAGCGTGCTGACCTCCGCTTCGAGGCGCTCGAGCTCCGCGGTATCGACGGCGGGCTCGTTGTCGGGTACGACGGGCGCCGGGGCGCTCTGCTCGACGGCCGGCGGCTCGGGCTCGGGGTTGGGTTGTGACTGCGCAGTCGCGCAGCCGACGGCGAGCGCCGCCGACAGGCAGGTGGCCGCCAGTATTCGTCGCTTCATTGCGAAAGAGGTGGTTTCCAGCATGCTCCGCGCTCCAGGTCGTGACTTCCTGCCGATGACCGACCGGGTTCGGGTGGAAGACTTCCAGCTTTTGCGGCCCGACCGCGTCGTCGTCCACGATCGTAGGTTCTTCGCGCCGTCGGAAGAACCCTTTTTTCCGCCGGCGTCGATTTCGTGCACATGCGGCGGGCACGCTCGCGGCCGCCGACCTCGCGCCGCCGTCGTCGTTCGGCCCGATCAGTTACCGCCGCCGCCCTCCGCCTCGGGAGCGCACACCGGCGCCGCTGGAGCGATAGTTGCTGGAAGCCCGCGTCCGCGAGTTGCCCTGCGCCCGCGCCCGTGCGTCTTGGTTCAGGCGGCTGGTGACGTCGCCGGTTCGTGCACCTTGGTCGAAGGTGCCGGTGCGGTTCCCTGCCTGCGCGCGCGTGGTGCCGGAGCGGCCGCTCGTGGCCGCCCGGTCTTGGATCGCGGCGCGGTCGGCAGTTGCGGGGCGATCCGGCGACTCGACCGGATTCCACCCGCCGCTGTCGTGCTTGCTCCAGCCGTCGTCGTTGCGCCGGTACACGTTGCCGTCCCTGCCGACGTAGGTGTTGTCCTCGCCGCGCGCCACCACGCCGCCGCGGCCGCCCGAGGTTTCGAAGCCGCGCAGGGTGCCGGACTCGCCGCGGGCGCTGACAGTGCGCGCCCAGTCGTCGCCGCGTGTTACCACCGAGCTGCCCCAGCGGCCGTAGGGACTCACCGACTGCTGGGTGCGACCGTAGGCGCCGGTGCGTGGGTTGTAGGCCTCGCCGATCATGCCGGCGCTGTACGGGCCCCAGGCGGCGGCGCCGCGGGCGTAGGTACCGGTACGCGGGTTGTACGAGGCGGAGCGGCCGTAGCCACCGTAGGGGCCGTACACCGCGGCGCTGCGCCCGTACCTGCCCGTGTACGGGTTGTACCAGGCGCCGACGCCGTAGGTGTAGGGGCGCCGGTAGTAGTAGGGGTAGTAACCGCCTCCGTAGTAGTACGGAGGCCAGTACCAACCGGCGCCGAAGTACATCGAGCCGTAACCCCAGTGCACCCCCCAGTAGCCGGCCGAGATGGAGAACGTGACCGAGGTGTTGCTGGATTCCTCAACCTCGCAGTAGGTCGTGTTGTGTACCGGCGAGGTCGCCGGAATCGAGTAGATCTCTGCCGGAATCGCGTCGGCGACCTGCCAGGGGCCGGTGGCGGTGAAGCCGATGAACCAGACGCCCTCGAAGTTCACATAGAACTCGTCGTCGGCGACCCTGATGACGTCGAATGCCGTGTTGACGGCGTACGCCAGATCGGTGCCCTCGATGGGCTCGAAAACCGGATCGCCGGCATAGGACACGTCGACCGTGGCCTCTGCCCGGTTGACCACTGCGGTCTCGGGGATCTGCGACAGAATCAGCGCCTCCTGCGCCTGCGGCGTGCCGGGAATGGTGTAGAGAATTTCGCCGCGCTCGTGATCGGGCGGAATCTGGGCGAAGTCTTCGGGCAGATCGCGACTGGCGAACGTCCACGGGCCCTGCAGCGACGCGGCGCGGAACCAGCGGCCGGCGACCAGGTAATAGAAGTTGTTGTCGCCGGAATGGAAATAGAGGTCGCTGTCGGTGTTGGCCACGAACGACAGCCGGGTGCCGGCGATCGCGGTCATCTCCGGCTCGCCGTCGATCGCGATGAGCTCCGTCGGCTCGGTGCTGACGAACACGGCGGGCTGCGGCTCGCCGGTCAGCGGTCGCGGCGGCAAGGCCTCGCGTACGGCGCTCCAGTTGTCCGTGTCGGGCAGTTGCATGAAGCTGTCGGGCAAGCGGCCGGCGGCTTGCCACGGGCCCCGGAAATCGTTGGCAGCCAGCCACGTGTCGTCGTTGCGCAGGTAGTAGGGACCCGACTCGCCGTCTCGAAACAGGTCCCAGTTGGTGTTCACGGCGAACCGCAAACTGAGCTCTTCGTTGACCGGGCTCATGATCGGCTCGCCGTCGAGAAGTACGAGCACGGCGGGCTCGGTGCTCACCAGGACCGTCGGCGGATCGGTGGACAACTCGATCGTACGGGGGCCGGCCGCGGCGCCATCGAGATAAGCCAGCACGCGATCGAGCGCCATTTCTCGCGTCACCTCCGGCACCAGCGATTGCGCCGCCTGGACCATCCGCATTGTGCGCACGTCGTCCAGGGCCGGAAAGTTCGCCTCGACGATCTGCACGTTGTGCGCGACCACGGTGCGCTCTTCCAGATTCGTTCTCGTGTCGGCGGTGAAGTGCAGCGCACCGATCACGGGCTGCTGCTGCCCGGCCCGCACGGTCGATACCGCCATCCAGCCGTCGAAGCGCTCGTGGTCTTCCCAGCTATTGATCTGCGGCTGGTACACGGTCCAGCGGGTGCCGTCGGCGCTGGCCATTTCCCGCGGCCACTCGCTCGTCGCGGCGCCGGCCTGGCCGGAGGGTCGGGCCTGAGAGGGGGACAGCGAAATTGCCGCCATGAGCAGGATCAACGCGACAATGCCGGAATGTCGGTGGGGCTTCATGCTGTCACTCCTTCGGATTCATGAGGTCACCCGGATTTTCATATGCTTCCCGATGATGCGCAAACGTCCAGGCGGGTCGCGAGCCAGTGAGCATCGAGTCTGCCGCTGCACCTTGATTATCAGCGATTATCAGCCGGCGCACACGTTGCACGTGTATCGACCCTCCCCACCGGATACACTCGGACCATGCGCCGGCAGACACCGAACGGGGCCCTGGATTACGCCATGGTGGGGCTCGCTCTGGCCGCAACCGTTGTCGCCGTCGGGGTGGTCGCGTCGACGGTACCGCCGACGCCGCCCGGTGTTGCCGCATCGGGCAACGCGCTGTTTGCGTCGGTCGCCGTCGCGCCGGCGACGCCGGCGACGGGGCGGAACAGCGTCGAGCTGACGCGCGAAGAAACCGCCTCGGTTGCCGAACAGTACTGGCGCCGCCGCCGCCGCACGCCCCGCTACCCCGACCCGGATGCGCACATCGACGGGTCTTTCGTCTTCGCCCGCATCCAGTACACGAGCGTGCGTCGGGAATACCTCGGTACGGGGTGGACGACCGACTATCCCGAGGGCGATCGCAACTTCATGAGCCGGCTCGAGGAGTTCACCCATGCCCGGGTCAGCAGAACGGGCGACTATCCGAACCACGTTGTGGTGACGCTGTACGACGAGGAGCTGTTCGACTACCCGTTCGTGTTCATGTCGGACGTCGGCACCATCGGTCTGGACCCCCTCGAGGTCGAGCGCCTGCGCGACTACTTGCTGCGTGGCGGCTTCTTGTGGGTCGACGACTTCTGGGGCGAAGCGGCGTGGGATCACTGGCGGCGTGAGATCGGGCGCGTGTTGCCGCCCGATGAATACCCGATCGTCGACATCGAAGTCGATCATCCCATTCGCCAGATGATGTATCCGATCGCCGAGATCCCGCAGATTCCCTCCATCCAGTGGTGGCGTCGTTCGGGCGGCTACACCACCTCGGAGCGCGGCTTCGAGTCGGAGATCCCGCATCTGCGCGGCATCACCAGCGACACCGGCCGCCTCATGGTGTTGATGTCGCACGACACCGACATCGCCGACGGATGGGAGAGGGAGAACGAGGATTGGGCGTTCTTCGAGCAATTCTCGTTCCCCGCCTACGCCGTGGGGATCAACGTGGCGCTGTACGCCATGTCCCATTGACAGCGGGCGGTGCCCAGCCCGCCTCGGCCCCGGAGAGGGACGCGGGTGGCGGTATAGACTCGTAACGTCATGCGCCCCCGTCTTCCGGTATTCGCGATTGCCGCTGCTGCCACGGTTGCGATCGCGATCCAAGGTCCGGCCGCTACTGCGGCTGCGCCCGCAAGCCAAGGGCCGGCCGCCACTGCGGCTGCGCCGGCAAGCCAAGCGCCGGCCACCGCCCGGTCATCGGCGCATCCGGACATTCGCGTGTTTTTCCAGGCGACGTCGGACGATTCCGAGATCGCCGAAGCTGCCCTCGAGCAAATCGCTGCGAGCTGGCGCGACAGCTACGCGATCATGCTCGTCGACCTCGCCACACTGCTGCCCCCCTCGGATTACGGTCGGCGTCGGCGCGATGCATCGCCCGGGATCGCGGGCGCCGGCGATCCGTTCGACACCTCCGACGTTCGACGTACCGGTGAGTTGCTGCGTCCGATCGAAACCGTCGATCCGCGATCCCGCATTCGCCGCCGGCTGATTCGTTTCCTCGTACAGCAAACCGACCGCGCCCTGCCGGACGATCTGAATCTGTGGCGCGACTGGATCTGGGACCTCGACTACAAGCCCCATCCCGACTACGCGCTGTTCAAGGGAGCGGTGTACGGGTTGATCGACGAGCGCATGCGGCGCTTCTTTCCCGCCAAGGCGCCCGCCACCATCCGCCTCGACGAGATCGTTTGGGGTGGTGTCGGGGTCAACGGTATCCCGCCGCTCGATCATCCCGCGCACATAGAAGCGTCGGCAGCCGACTACCTGAAGGACGACCACCTCGTGTTCGGCATCGCCCTGGCGGGTGACGCGCGCGCCTATCCGCGGCGCATCATCGCCTGGCACGAGCTGGTGCGCGATGCGGTCGGCGGCATCGAGCTGACGATCGTGTACTGCACGTTGTGCGGCACGGTAATTCCCTACGGCAGCAACGTCGGCGGGCGGCTGGTGACGCTCGGCACCAGCGGTTTGCTGTACCGCTCCAACAAGCTGATGTTCGACGAGACAACGATGAGCCTGTGGTCGACGCTCGCCGGCGGTCCCGTGGTCGGTCCGTTGGTGGGGCAGGGCATCGAGCTTGACGTCTACCCGGTGGTAACGACGACCTGGGGCGAGTGGCGGGAGGCGCACCCCGATACCAAGGTGTTGTCCATTGACACCGGCTTCGAGCGCGACTATTCCGAAGGCGCCGCTTATCGCCAGTACTTCGGCACCGACCGGCTCATGTTCCAGGTTCCCGAGCTCGATGACCGGCTCAAGAACAAGGCCGAGATCCTGGCGATCCGCCTGCCTGCCGCGCCGGCGGGGACGCGGCCGCTTGCCATCGCCACGGCGTTCCTCGACGAGCATCCTGTCCACGAGTTGGAATATGGCGGCCGTCGACTGGTCGTCGTGACCAGCCGCGAAGGCGCGAACCGCGTGTTCGACGCCGGTGATGTGAGTTTCGACCGCCGGCTCGACGATGGCGCGATCGTTGACACGGCGGGGCGCCGCTGGCGGGTGTCCGAGGCGGCCTTGGTCGCCGAGCTCGACGACGCCCTGCGGCTGCCGCGGGTTGCCGCGTACCGGGCCTTCTGGTTCGGTTGGTACGCACAGTTTCCCGACACGGAGCTCATCAGATAGAGACATGACCGCCCTCCTACGTCGCCGGGTCTTGCTGCAGCAGTGGCTCGGTGTGTTCACGGCGATCGGTTCGTGGCGGCGCGGCGGGGCTCGGGGTCCGGCGCAGACGACGGCAACTCCCCGCAACGGGTACCTCGATTTGACGGCGCCTGTCGTGGTGCCGTCGGCGCAAATCGCCGAGCCGTGGAGCGCCGTTCACTTCGACGCCCGGTTGCTTCACCCGGATGCAAACGATCGCGAAGTGTTGCTCAAGGGTGTTCTGCTGCGTACCGTCGCCACCGATGGTCCCGGTGAGGTCAAGGCCTTCTGCCTGCTGTGCCCGCACGAGATCTGCAACGTCCGGTACGTTACCGACACGGCGCAGATTCGGCTCGGATCGGGCGATGCGCCGCAGCATCCGCTGCTGGTGTGCCCGTGCCATTTCAGCGCCTTCGATCCGCTTGCCGACGGCGCCGCCATCAGCGGCCCGGCATATGGAGGGCTATTTCGTTTCAACACGCAGGTCAGACAAGACACGGTCGAGATCACGCAGATAGAAGAAAACGTGCTGACGCTTGTTTCATGACTCGTCAGCGCCGGCAGCGACGATTTCCAGGAGACATGGAGTGGCGACGAGGACGCCGAAACCAGTCCTGATGGGACAAGGAGGAGTCATGCGACGAGGAATCCTGTTGTGCGTACTGCTGGTTGTTGCGGTCATCGCTACGCTCGGCGCGGCCGAGGTCGACGACCGACGGCTCGCACCGCCCGCCGGAGAGCGCCAGAAGCTCTACATCCTGAGCAGCGCCGGCAACGACGTTACCGTGGTCGACGTGGCGAGCAACAAGATCATCGGTTCCATCGAAGTCGGCGACCGCCCGCACGGCCTGGCGTCGCCGGCCTCGCAAGACGTGCTGTACGTCGCCACCGAGTTCGACAACGGACTCGTGGTGGTGGACCCGCTGCGCGACGTTGTCATCAAGCGCTACAATGTCTTCAGTGCGCGGCCCAACGAGATCGACGTCACCTCGGATGGACGTTTCGTGTACATGCCGGCCCATGGCGCCGGTGTGTACGAGGTGTTCGACACCCGCGCCGAGAAGGTCGTGGCGCGCATACCCACCGACGGCCTGCCGCACAATGCCGTTGTCTCTCCCGACGACAGGTTCATGTACCTGTCGCCGATGGACCGGGGTAGGGCGACGCCCGAGCAAATGGCAAGCCGTGGCCTGCCGACCACTGAAAACAACAAGATCTACATCGCCGACACCGGCACCCACGAGGTGGACGCCACCATCCCCACCGGCGACGCGCCGCGTCCCATCGCGGTCAATCCCAACGGCAAATGGCTCTACGTCAACACCGATGGGCTGGACGGCTTCCTGGTGCTCGATCTCGAGCGCCGCGAAGTGGCGGCGCGCGTCGAGTACGAGCTCACCGCCGAGGAGAGCGCGGCGCCGAGCCGTTCGCACGGTTTGGCCGTGACTCCCGACGGCAAGGAAGTGTGGTCGGCCGACGTCAACCGCGGCCTGGTGTTCGTGTTCGACGCGACGCAGAGTCCGCCGCGGCAAATCGCCAAGCTGGAGAACGCCGGCGATCCCTACTGGATGACGGCGACCCCCGACGGCAAGACCATCTACGTGTCGAGCGCCCCGAACGACACGGTGACGGTCTTCGACGTGGCGACAAAGACGCGCAAAACCGTGATTCAGCTCCCGGCGGGCAAGGCGCCCAAGCGTCTTCTCGTGCTGAGCGTCCCGGACGTGGATTCGCCACAGCGCTGAGTTGCCGCAGACGTGGACTCGGCACAGCGCTGAGTCGCCGTCCCCCGCGGCGATGAGCTGACTCCGGGCGCCCGGATGCGTTGATTGCGGCAGATCTTCGCGGTGCTAGGATGACGTGCGATGTCGCGCTGCGACCCGCGCGCCGGCACTACCCAAATTCTCAGGAGACTCCGGATGACGACACAATATTCGATACAGGGACAGGGTTATGAGTATTGCAACTGCGACTTCGGTTGCGGCTGCAACTTCGGCGGCTTCCCCAACTCGGAAGACGGTAGCTGTCGCGCCCTCGTCGGCGTGAACATCGACAGTGGTTCCTGCGGTGAGGTCGATCTGTCGGGTGTAAAGTGCGCCGCCATCATCGACTGGCCCAAGGCGATCCACGAGGGCGGCGGCAGAGCGGCCTTCGTGGTCGACACAGCGACGACCGATGAACAGGCCGAGGCGCTCGGCCAGATCTTCACCGGTCAGCTTGGTGGGATGCCGTGGGAGCTGCTGGGGCCGACGTTCGAGGTGGTCGGCATGGAGAAGGCGGCGATCACCATCGAAGGCAGCGGTCCGAAGAGCACCTTCCGCGTCGAAGGATTCGCCGAGGGCCGCGGCGACACGCTCAAGAATCCGGTAACCGGCGACGACCACTTTGCCGAGGTGCATCTACCGCAGGGCTTCATCTGGACCCGGGGCGAGTGCGGCAT